>NZ_DASWPB010000138.1:0-6618 GCF_036404185.1 Lacisediminihabitans sp.
GCGATCGGCTCCGAACAGGCCCAGGCATCGGAGACCATCGACGCCCATCTCAACGGCGCAGACACCGTCGTCTCCCTCAAGCCGGCATTCCTCCTCGATGGACTCGGCGCCGTGCATTCCGAGTTCGTGCGCATCTCCTTCACCAAGACCGAGAATCCCAACAAGCCCGGTCCGGTGCTGATCACCAGCCAGTCGTCCAGGGATCAGCCCGGTGCCGACAACTACAAGTACCTCCTTCAACCCAATCTCTTGCTGCGCTAACCGTCCGTCTCGTTCGAAAGAAGCACACCAATGCACATTGGCCTCGTCGGTCTCGGAAAAATGGGCAACAACATGCGGGAGCGCCTCCGCGAACACACGATCGAGGTGACCGGATTCGACCAGAATCCCGATGTCACGGACGTCGCGACGATCGCCGATCTGGCGGCCGCCCTGCCGACACCCCGCATCGTCTGGATCATGGTTCCCGCCGGAAAGGTGACCACCGCCGTCGTCACGGAGCTGGCAGAGGTGTTGGAAAAGGGCGACATCATCATCGATGGCGGCAACTCCCGCTTCACCGAGGACTTCAAACACGCCGCACAGGTCGCCGAGAAGGGCATCGAGTACATCGACGCCGGGGTCTCCGGCGGCGTCTGGGGACTGAAGAACGGCTACGGCCTCATGGTCGGCGGCAAAAAGAAGAACATCGACCTCGTCATGCCGGTCTTCGACGCCCTTCGGCCGGACGGCCCGCGGGACGAGGGCTTCGTCCATGTGGGCGAGATCGGCGCGGGACACTACGCCAAGATGGTCCACAACGGTATCGAGTACGCCCTCATGCAGGCGTACGCGGAGGGATATGAGCTGCTCGACAAGCGCAGCGACATCATCAACGACGTGACGGGGACCTTCAAGGCGTGGCAGCGCGGCACGGTCGTGCGGTCCTGGCTGCTCGAGCTCCTGGTCAGGGCGCTCGAGGAGGATCCGGAGTTCAAGGACATCGCCGGATACGTCGAGGATTCCGGGGAGGGCCGGTGGACGGTCGAGGAGGCCCTCGCCAACGAGGTCCCCGTTCCGACGATCAGCGCATCCATCTTCGCCCGCTTCGTCTCGCGCCAGCCTCAGGGTTCTCCCGCGATGAAGGCCGTCGCGGCGCTGCGGAACCAATTCGGTGGGCACTCGGTCAAAGCGGTCGACTGACCCCGTGTCTTAAGTGATCGTCACCCATCTCACCCTCACCGACTTCCGCAACTACGCGAGCGCGGACGTCGCGCTGGTTCCCGGGGCCAACCTCTTCGTGGGCAGCAACGGGCAGGGCAAAACGAACCTCGTCGAGTCGCTGGGATATTTGAGCACCCTCGGTTCGCACCGGGTATCGGTGGACCACGCGATGATCCGACAGGGTGCCGCGTCGGCGATCATCAGGGCGAGGCTCGAACACGGCAACCGTCAGGTGCTCGCCGAGGTGCAGATCAATCGTTCCGGGGCCAATCGGGCGCAGGTCAACCGCTCGGTGATCAAAACCCGCGAGCTGCCGCGGTACTTCTCCAGTGTGTTGTTCGCCCCGGAGGATCTCGCCCTGGTCAGGGGGGATCCCTCCGGGCGCCGGCGTTTTCTCGACGAGCTGCTCGTATTGCGCTCGCCGAGGATCTCCGGCGTGCTCGTCGACTACGAACGGGTCGTCCGGCAGCGCAACACCCTGTTGAAGTCGGCCAGGGCGTCCGGGATCAAGGCGACACAACTGGGGACCCTCGAGATCTGGGACGAGAGGCTGGTCGCGCTCGGATCGCAGCTGATCGAGGCGAGGACGGCGCTCGTGGCCGAGCTGCGGCCGGAGGTTTCGGCGGCCTACACCGCGGTGGCAGGAGAGGATCACGGCGCCGGGTTGGCGAATCGGCTGAGCATCCTCTCGTCGACACCCGATGTCGACGACCAGGACGCGTCCTCCTCCGATTCCCTCCGTCGCGACCGCCTGACGGCGGACGAGGCTGCGGTTCTCTTCCGCGACGCGCTCACCAGGCTCCGCCGGAGCGAACTGGATCGCGGGGTGACCCTCGCCGGACCGCACCGCGATGACCTCGTACTCGAGCTCAATTCGCTACCGGCCCGCGGATACGCCAGTCACGGGGAGTCCTGGTCGTTCGCCCTGGCCCTGAAACTCGCTTCCGCGACGCTCCTGCGCCGGGAATCCGCGGCGGGGGATCCCGTCCTCATCCTCGACGACGTCTTCGCCGAGCTCGACCAGTCCCGGCGGGGCAGGCTCGCCTCGGCCGTCGCGGACTTCGAGCAGGTGCTCATCACGGCGGCGGTCCTCGAGGACGTTCCCGACGGGCTCACCGGCAACACCGTGCGCATCAGCCACGGGACGATCGTGGAGCCGGAACGGTGACGGACGAGCAACCGTCGGAATCCGTCGGCGTCTACCTCCGCTTCCGTCGCGTCTTCGGCGACGGCTCCTCGCGGTCGAGCGACGCCAGGAAGCGCGCCAAGAGAGAGCCGGGATCGAGTGTTCCCTTCGGTTCCGGCCGAGACCCCGAAGGACTCGGCTCCGTCGTCGATGCCCTCACAGCGAGACTCGGCTGGAACTCCTCGCTCGCCCGGTCGGAACTGCTCGACTCCTGGGCCGGGATCGCGGGGGCCGAGACGGCGGAGCATTCCTCGCCGGCGGGGATCGAAGACGGTGTCCTGACGGTCCGCTGCGACTCGACGGCGTGGGCGACGCAGCTGAGGCTGATGCGGGTGCAGATCATGACTCAGATCGCGGTCCGCTATCCGGACGCCGGCATCCTGTCACTGCGTTTCGAAGGGCCGGGGGCCCCCTCATGGAAAAGAGGCCCCAGATCAATTCCAGGGCGTGGTCCACGCGATACTTATGGCTGAGGAGGCAAAATCGGTCACCGCGGTCGGATAAAGTCCCCAGACGGCGGAATTCTGCCCTTTAGGGGCTCTCGATTTGGTAGAATCGAAAGGTCGCCATGACAGCTTCCTCCCCGGGAGCCGGGTCGCGGACGACTCATCGATCTATCCGGTAGGAGCCCAATTTCACATGCCAGCGAACCGCTCGAATTCCGAGTCTGAAGACAGCTACGGTGCCGATCAGATCCAGGTCCTCGAGGGGCTCGAGGCGGTGCGCAAGCGGCCGGGCATGTACATCGGCTCGACCGGTCCCCGCGGCCTCCATCACCTCGTCTACGAGGTCGTCGACAACTCCGTCGACGAGGCCCTGGCCGGCTACTGCGACACCATCGTCATCACGATGCTCAAGAACGGCGGCATCCGGGTCGTCGACAACGGGCGCGGCATCCCGGTCGACCTGAACAAGTCGGAGAACAAGTCGAGTGTCGAGGTGGTCATGACCATCCTCCACGCCGGTGGCAAGTTCGGCGGCGGCGGATACTCGGTCTCCGGCGGTCTGCACGGCGTCGGCATCTCCGTGGTCAACGCGCTCTCCTCCCGCATGGACACCGAGGTCCGCAGGCAGGGGGCGGTCTGGCGGATGAGCTTCACCAATGGAGTTCCCGACGCGCCGCTCGCGAGGGGCGAGGATTCGGACGAGCACGGCACCACCCAGACCTTCTGGCCGAGCCCCGAGACATTCGAGACCGTCGAATTCGATTTCGAGACCCTTCGCGCCCGTTTCCAGCAGATGGCCTTCCTCAACAAGGGGCTGTCGATCACCCTGATCGATGAGCGGGAGCTCGACGGGCAGACGGAGCCGGTCCAGGTCACCTACCTCTACCACCAGGGCCTCGTCGACTACGTCGAATACCTCAACTCGGCCAAGAAGGTCGAGGTCGTGCATCCGGACATCATCTCCTTCGAGCTGGAGGACCCGGAGCTCAAGATCTCCGTGGAGGTGGCCATGCAGTGGACCACCTCGTACCAGGAGAGCGTGCACACCTATGCGAACACCATCAACACGCATGAGGGCGGCACGCACGAGGAGGGCTTCCGGGCCGCGCTCACCACGCTCGTCAACAAGTACGCGCGGGAGAAGGGCATCATCAAGGAGAAGGACGAGAACCTCACCGGCGACGACGTCCGCGAGGGTCTCACCGCCGTCATCTCCGTGAAGCTCGCCGAACCGCAGTTCGAGGGCCAGACGAAGACCAAGCTCGGCAACACCATCGCGAAATCCTTCGTCCAGCGCATCACCGGCGACCAGCTCGGCGACTGGTTCGACCGCAACCCGACCCAGGCCCGCGACGTGATCCGCAAGGCGATCCAGGCATCCGCGGCCCGTCTCGCCGCCCGCAAGGCGCGCGAGCAGACCCGCCGCAAGGGGCTGCTCGAGTCGAGCGGGATGCCGGGAAAGCTGCGCGACTGCTCCAGCAATGACCCGAGCCTGTCGGAGATCTTCATGGTCGAGGGGGACTCCGCCGGCGGTTCCGCCGTGCAGGGCCGCAACCCCGAGTTCCAGGCGATCCTGCCGCTGCGCGGCAAGATCCTCAACGTGGAGAAGGCCAGGCTCGATCGGGCGCTGGCCAACAACGAGGTGCAGGCCATGATCACGGCCTTCGGCGCGGGTGTGGGGGAGGACTTCAACCCCGAGAAGGCGAGGTACCACAAGATCGTGCTCATGGCCGATGCGGATGTCGACGGGCAGCACATCACGACCCTGCTGCTGACCCTGCTGTTCCGGTACATGCGCCCGTTGATCGACCTCGGTTACGTGTATCTCGCGCAGCCGCCGCTCTACCGGCTCAAGTGGAGCAACTCGCCCCACGAATACGTCTACAGCGACCGCGAGCGCGACGCGCTGGTCGAGTCGGGTCTCGCGGCCGGCAAGCGCATCCCCAAGGACAACGGGATCCAGCGCTACAAGGGTCTCGGCGAGATGGACTACAAGGAGCTGTGGGAGACGACCATGGATCCGGCGACCCGCACCCTGCTGCAGGTCACCCTCGACGACGCCCTCGCCGCCGACGCGATCTTCGACACCCTGATGGGTGAGAACGTCGAATCCCGGCGCAGCTTCATCCAGAAGAACGCGAAAGACGTGCGGTTCCTCGACATCTAGTTCGTCGATGAGATCTCGACGAGCTCGATCCGCTTTCAACAAAGAACTGAGTATTCATGGCTGACGAAGACACTCCCGTCGAAGACCAGGTCGCTGGCAAGGAGATCGACCTCGCGCACGACAAGATCACGCAGGTGGACCTGCAGGTCGAGATGCAGCGCTCCTACCTCGACTACGCGATGAGCGTCATCGTCGGCCGCGCGCTCCCCGAGGTCCGGGACGGGCTCAAGCCCGTTCATCGCCGTGTGATCTACGCGATGTATGACGGCGGATATCGGCCGGACAAGGGATTCTCCAAATGCACCCGCGTCATCGGGGACGTGATGGGTCAGTTCCACCCGCACGGCGACTCCTCCGTCTACGACGCCCTCGTGCGGCTCGTGCAGCCGTGGAGCCTCCGCTACCCGCTCGCGCTCGGCCAGGGCAACTTCGGCTCGCCGGGCAACGACGGCGCCGCCGCCCATCGGTACACCGAGACCAAGATGGCCCCGCTCGCCATGGAGATAGTCAGGGACATCGAGGAAGAGACCGTCGACTTCGAGCCCAACTACGACGGCCGCACCCAGGAGCCGAAGGTGCTCCCGAGCCGGTTCCCCAACCTGCTGGTCAACGGATCGGTCGGCATCGCCGTCGGGATGGCGACCAACATCCCGCCGCACAACCTCCGCGAGGTGGGCGAGGGTGCGCTCTGGCACCTGGCCCACCCGGATGCGACCCAGGAGGAGCTGCTCGACGCCCTCATCCAGCGGATCAAAGGACCGGACTTCCCCACCGGCGCCCAGATCCTCGGGCTCAAGGGGATCCAGGACTCCTATCGCACCGGCCGCGGCTCGATCACGATGCGGGCGGTGGTCAACGTCGAGGAGCTGCAGGGTCGTACCTGCCTCGTCGTCACCGAGCTCCCGTACCAGGTCAATCCCGACAACCTCGCGCTGAAGATCGCGGAACTGGTCAAGGAGGGCAAGCTCACCGGCATCGCCGACATCCGCGACGAGACCTCCGGGCGCACCGGCCAGCGGCTGGTCATCGTGCTCAAGCGCGATGCCGTCGCCAAGGTCGTGCTCAACAATCTGTACAAGCACACCCAGCTGCAGGAGAACTTCGGCGCGAACATGCTCGCGATCGTCGACGGCATCCCGCGCACCCTCTCGCTCGACGGCTTCATCACCGCCTGGGCCACCCACCAGATCGATGTCATCGTCCGCCGCACCGAGTTCCGCCTGCGCAAGGCGGAGGAGCGCGCGCACATCCTCCGTGGATACGTGAAGGCCCTCGACGCGCTCGACGAGGTCATAGCCCTCATCCGCAACTCGCCGACCGTCGACGACGCCCGCGAGGGGCTCATCGCCCTGCTCGAGATCGACGAACTGCAGGCCAGGGCGATCCTCGACATGCAGCTGCGCCGGCTCGCCGCGCTCGAGCGCCAGAAGATCACCGACGAGCTGGCCGAGATCGAGACCGAGATCGCCGAATACCACGTGATCCTGGCCAGCCCGCAGCGCCAGCGCGACATCGTGAGCGAGGAGCTCACCGAGCTCATCGCCAAGTACGGCGACGACCGCCGCACCGAGATCATGTACGGCTTCGACGGCGACATGAACATGGAAGACCTCATC
>NZ_DASWPB010000139.1:0-7880 GCF_036404185.1 Lacisediminihabitans sp.
TCGGTGGTGATCGCCCTCGTAGTCGACGAGCATCCGATAGCGCAGGAATGCGAGATCCGGCATGCCCAGGAACTCGCCGGACGGACCGTAGATCATCGGATTGACCGCGAGGGGCGGGAGGCCGGCCCGCACGAAGCGAAAGCGGAGGGTCGACTCCGGTGGCGAATCGGATCGATCGGTCAGCTCGGGCAGCGCCTCGAGGAGTTTTGCCCCTCCGGCCCGTCCGGCGTACTTCGCGATGGCCGCCTCCAACTCCGCGCGGGAGGCCTGCGGCTGCCGTCGCCAGAGCAGGAAGTCTCCGACACAGACGAGCTCCTCGCAGCTGAGCAGCGGCGCCAGTTCGCACCAGACCCGGGCGGGGGAGGAGGCGAGCATCCCGTGCACGAGCCGCAGATTGGCGGGGTCGATGATCTGCTTGTGGCCGCGGACTCCCGCCGCGCGCACCGATCTCGCGGGGAACGGGACGCTCACGTCGAGCAGCGCATCGTTCCGAAAGCGTGAGGGCAGCGGGATCCGATAGAGTCGCGCGGCCGTCACGTGGGAGAAGAACTGGTCCGGGGACATCCGTACCGCGTAGGCGCGGCACAGTTCGAGCATCCCTGTCTCGATCCGAACGTCCGCCATCTCCGCGATGCTCTCCGCGGAGTCGGTGCGCGGGCGCGGTGGCGCGATCGTCCGCACGCCCCAGAACGGTTTCGCGAGGTCGGCACCCGTCAGGCGGCCACGCCCGAACCCCGCGGAACGGGCCTCGCTCACGGAGAACGGCCTGCTGGCGAAGGGGTCGGGCAGGGGGATGCGCGCGGTCACCCATCGAGCATCGGGGAGGAAGAACGCGTCCGGGGGTGCTCGATGGAAATCTGTCTATCCCCCGAGCGCCCGGACGCTCGTGAGGAGAGGAAGGAGCCCCTCAAGGGACGCAAAAGCACGCTCCCGAGCGGGGGGAAGAGCGAAAGTTGTCCCTTGGCGCGGGCAGGAGGGGCGCGGGCAGGAGGGGCGCGGGCGGAAGGGGCGCGGGCGGAAGGGGGCAGGGGCGGGCGGGGACGAACTACCCGGGCTCCCCGATGCGTTCGATCGCATCCACGATGAGTGCCCAGAACCTCGTGTGGTCGAGGTCGGTCGCGGCATACGTGGTGCAGTCCTCGGGCGCGGGAAAGCGGAAATCGGCCACGGTCATCCCGAGGGTCAGGGTCCCGGCGAGCTCGACATCCAGCGGCACCCGCACCACCCGCATGACGGTCGGGTCGATCACCAGGGCGACGGCACAGGGATCGTGTACGGGCGGGTAGTCGAAGCCCTCCACCTCGCGGTAGCGCTCGGCGAAGAACTCGAGCAGCTCCACCACGAAGCGGGCGGGCCCGGTGCCGATGGCGGCGATCCGCTCGACCACGTCCGGGGTGGCGAGGGCCTGATGGGTGAGGTCGAGCCCCACCATGGTGAGCTTCCAGCCCTCGTTGAAAACGATGTGGGCGGCCTCAGGGTCGATCAGGATGTTGAACTCCGCGGTCGCGCTCCAGTTGCCCTGGTGGCAGCCGCCGCCCATCAGCACAACCTCCTTGACCCGGTCGACGATGCGCGGCTCCTTGCGGGCGGCGATCGCGATGTTGGTGAGGGCGCCGGTGGGCACGAGGGTGATCGTGCCCGGATCGTTCTCCATGATCGTGTTGATGATGAGGTCGACGGCGTGGCGCCCGTCGAGGACGATCTCCGGCTCGGGAAGCACCGGCCCGTCCAGCCCGGACGCGCCGTGGATGGATGCGGCGATCTCCGGCTCTCGCACCAGCGGCCGGTGGGCGCCGGCGGCGAACGGGACGCCCGTGATCCCGGCGATCCTGGCGACGGCGAGGGCGTTGCGGGTGACCTTCTCGATGGTCTGATTGCCGTGCACGGTGGTGACAGCCATGAGCTCGATCGAGGGGTTGCCGTGGGCCAGGATCATGGCGATCGCGTCGTCGTGGCCGGGGTCGCAGTCGAGGATGATCTTGGTCGGCATATTCGTAAGGGTAGTGGCCCGCGCGGTTCGATAGATTTGGGTCATGAACACTGTTCCCCAGGACTACCTCCTGCCGCGCGGCGGCGCGAACATCACCGCACTGCCCAAGGTCTCGCTGCACGATCACCTCGACGGCGGCCTGCGTCCGCAGACGATCATCGAGCTGGCCGACGGCATCGGACTTGCGCTTCCGGAGGCCGAGGCGGATGCGCTGGGCGACTGGTTCGCGGAGAAATCCGACTCCGGCTCCCTCGTCGAATACCTGAAGACCTTCGACGTCACCACCGCGGTCATGCAGACGCGGGAGGGCCTGGTCAGGGTGGCGCGCGACTTCGTCGAGGACCTCGGATCGGACGGCGTGATCTACGGCGAGGTGCGTTGGGCGCCGGAGCAGCACGTCGGCGCCGGTCTCACTCTCGACCAGGCGGTGGAGGCCGTTCAGGAGGGGATCGACGAGGGGATCGACGTCGTCAGGAGCGGGGGAGGCCGCATCCGGGTCGGCCAGCTGGTGAGCGCCATGCGCCACGCCGACAGGGGGCTGGAGATCGCCGAGCTGGCGGTGCGGCACAGGAACAACGGCGTGGTCGGCTTCGACATCGCCGGTGCGGAGGCCGGATTCCCGGCGAGCAACCTGCGGGCGGCCTTCGACTACCTCGCGCAGCACTTCTTCCCCGCCACCGTCCACGCCGGGGAGGCCGATGGGCTGGACAGCATCCGCGGCGCCCTGTTCGACGGACGGGCGCTGCGTCTCGGCCACGGGGTGCGGATCGCGGAGGACATCACCATCGACCGCGAGGACGACGAGAGCACCTACGTCGAGCTCGGCAGGCTGTCGCAATGGGTCAAGGACCGGGAGATCGCTCTCGAGCTGAGCCCGTCGTCCAATCTCCAGACCGGCGCCATCGCCCAGTGGGGCGACGAGCTCATCGATCACCCCTTCGACCTCCTCTACCAGCTCGGCTTCCGGGTCACCGTCAACACCGACAACCGGCTCATGAGCGACACCTCGCTCAGCCGCGAGCTCGCGCTGCTGAGCGAGACCTTCGACTACGACCTGAGCGATCTCGAGGTCTTCCAGCTCAATGCCGCCGCCGCGGCCTTCCTGCCGCTCGAAGATCGAGAAGAGCTCGCCGACCAGATCATGGCCGGATTCGAGCAGGCCTGAGATGGCGCTCCCTCCCCTCCCAGAATCGGCGATCATCCTCGGCGCGGAAGCGGACGACTGGCGCGCCGCCGTGCGTCTTGCGGGCCTCGCGCTGGCGAACTCCGGCGCGGCGAAACCCGGCTACGCGGACGAGATGATCCGGATGATCGACGAGCACGGCCCCTACGTCGTGATCGCCCCTGGCCTCGCCCTCGCTCACGCCCGTCCGGGGCCGGAGGTGCTCGCCGATGGGATCGCGGTGGTGACGCTGGCGACGCCGGTCCCGTTCGGGCATCCGCACAACGATCCGGTGCGGGTGGTGCTCGGTCTGGCGATTCGCTCGATGGCGGTGCACCTGGAGTCCATCGCGGAACTGGCCAATGTGTTCAACGACTCGACGGCCATCCACGACCTCGCCGTCGCGACGACGGTCGAGGAGGTTCAGAAGATCATGGGGGGAACGGCATGAAGATCGTGGCCATCTGCGGAGCGGGGATCGGCAGTTCGGGCATTCTGAAGGTCAACACCGAGCGGGTGCTCGGACGGCTCGGCCTCGAGGCCGATGTCACCGCTGCCCACCTCGACAGCCTTCAGTCGGATGCGGCCGATGCCCAGATCATCCTGACCTCCGCCGAGTTCGTCGAGGCGATCGGCAAGACCTTCGCCGACGTCATCGTGATCGAGAACTACTTCGACACGGACGAGCTGTCGCGCAAGCTGGAGGCGGCGCTCGGCTGATCGAGCAGCCCCCGGATGCCCGCGCTGAGGGCGTCGACGACGCCCTGCGCCGCGGCCTGCCGCTCTGCGGCGGTCCCCTCCGTGCTCGAGGCGTCGATGTACACCTTCACCTTGGGCTCCGTTCCGCTCGGACGGATGATCACCCTCGACCCGTTCTCGAGCCGGATGCGCAGGATGTCGTTCGGCGGGAACCGCTCGAAGCCCTGGGCGAAGTCCTCGATGCGGCTCACCGCCAGCCCGCCGATGGCGGTGGGCGGCGCGGCCCGGAACTCGCCCATGATCCGCGGGATGTCCGCCAGCTCGGTCACCCGGACGGAGATCTGCGCCGAGGCGAACGCGCCGAATCTCTCGGCGAACGCGGCCTGATGCCGATCGAAGGTGACACCGGCCGCCTTGAGCTCGGCGAACAACGCGAGGAACTCCAGCGCCGCGGAGATGCCGTCCTTGTCGCGGACCTTGTCCGGGTCGACGAGGTAGCCGAGGGCCTCCTCGTAGCCGTAGAGCAGGCCCGGCACCCTGGAGACCCATTTGAAGCCGGTCAGGGTGTCCGCATAGGGCAGCCCGTAGTCCGCGGCGATCGCGGCCAGCGCGGGCGAGCTGACGATGGAGGCGGCGAGGGTGCACGCGGTCCCGGCATCCGAGCCCGCCGCGGCCAGCCGTTCCGCGGCGCGCCAGCCGAGCAGCGCACCCACCTCGTTGCCGCTGAGTCGATGCCAGTCTCCCGCGGCATCCGGAACCCCGACGGCCAGGCGGTCGGCGTCCGGGTCGTTCGCGATCACGAGCTCTGCGCCGACCTCCGCGGCGAGGGCGAAGGCCAGGTCGAGGGCACCGGGCTCCTCCGGGTTCGGGAAGGTCACGGTGGGGAACGCCGGGTCGGGCTCGACCTGCTGCAGCACAACGGTCGGCGCGCCGAATCCGGCCTGGACGAAGACGCGATGGGCGGTCTCGTAGCCGACGCCGTGCATCGGCGTGTAGACGACGTTCGGCTTCTCCGCCGGGCGCGCGACCAGCGCAGCGGTTCGACGCACGTACTCGTCGAGCACCTCCTCGCCCGCCGTCTCGTAGTCGGTCGAGCGGGGCAGCTCGAGCACGTTCCGTGTCGAGGCGATCGCCTCGATCTGCGCGGCGATCTCCCCGTCCGCGGGCGGCACGATCTGCGAGCCGTCGTCCTGGCCGCCGAGGTAGACCTTGTAGCCGTTGTCCTGGGGCGGATTGTGGCTCGCCGTGACCATCACGCCGGCGCTGACGCCGAGGTGGCGCACGGCGAAGGCGAGCACGGGGGTCGGCAGGAGGCGGGGCAGGATGATCGCCCGGACGCCGGCGCCTGCCATGAGCTCGGCGGTGTCCCGCGCGAAGACCTGCGAGTTCTTGCGGCCGTCGTAGCCGATGACGACGCTCGGATGCTCGTCCCGCGCCAGCAGATACGCGGCGAGCCCGGCAGCGGCCTGGGAGACGAGCACCCGGTTCATGCGGTTCGATCCGGCCTCGATGCGCCCGCGGAGCCCGGCGGTGCCGAACTCGAGCCGGGTGTCGAACCGATCGTGCAGCTCGGCGAGGGCCGCCTCGTCACCGGCCTCGGCATCCGTCAGCAGGCGGTCGAGCTCGGCGCGGGTCTCGTCGTCCGGGTCCTGGTCACGCCAGGCGCGGGCGGTCTCGATAAGGCTCACAATTCCTCCACAATCCGCGCGAGCAGCGCACTGATCACCGGTTCGGCGTTCCGGCCGGCCTCGAGCACCTCATGGTGGCTCAATGGGGTCTTCTGGATGCCCGCGGCGAGATTGGTGATGAGTGACAGTCCGAGGATCTCCATGCCGGCCTGCCGGGCGGCGATCGCCTCGAGCGCGGTCGACATGCCGACGATGTGACCGCCGATGGCCTTCGCCATCTGCACCTCTGCCGGGGTCTCATAGTGCGGGCCGCGGAACTGCGTGTAGACGCCCTCGTCCAGGCCAGGCGCGACCCGCCGCGCGATCGCCCTGAGCCGCGCGGAGTAGAGGTCGGTCAGGTCGACGAAGGTCGCGCCCTCGAGGGGCGAGTCCGCGGTGAGGTTGATGTGGTCGCTGATGAGCACCGGCGTTCCCGGACGCCACGTCTCGCGGATGCCGCCGGCCCCGTTCGTGAGGATCATGGTCGTCGCCCCCGTCGCCGCCGCGGTGCGCACGCTGTGGACGACCCGGCGCACACCGTGGCCCTCGTAGTAGTGGGTTCGTGCGCCGATCACGAGCGCCCGTTTGCCGCCGGGCAGCAGCACCGAGCGGAGCGTCCCGACGTGCCCGACCAGGGCGGGCCTGCTGAACCCGGTGATCTCGTCGGCCGGAATGGTCGCGGTCGTCTCGCCGATGAGGTCGGCCGCCTTGCCCCATCCGCTGCCGAGGGTCAGGGCGATGTCGTGGTGCGGCACGCCGGTCCTCTCGGCGATCTGCGCGGCGGCGGCGGCGGCGATCTCGAAGGGATCGGCGGTCGGGTCGTCGAGCGGGTGCGAGGGGGTCGTGGGCATCCATCCACTCTATTGGGGAGTGTGGCTTTCTCGCGGGCCGGATCCGATCGGGGCCGGGGGAGCGGTTTGGCCGCCCCTCAGCCCTACGGGACAATGGGACTTATGGCCTATGAATTCGAGCGCAAACAACGTATATCAGTCGTCGGCGGTGGGCCTGGTGGCTACGAGGCGGCGCTGACGGGTGCACAGCTCGGGGCCGAGGTCACCGTCGTCGAACGGATCGGGGTCGGCGGCTCTGCCGTGCTCACCGACGTCGTCCCCTCGAAGACCCTCATCGCGACCGCTGAGGCCGCGAACGCGATCGGGGAGGCGGCCGACCTGGGTGTGCAGTTCTTCACGAGGGGGGAGAACGGCCATCCGGTGCGCCCCGATGTCGCGGTCAACCTGGCCGCCGTCAATCAGCGACTGCTGCGTCTGGCCAGGCAGCAGTCCGAGGATATGAAGTCCCGCCTGATCAAGGCGGGGGTGCGGGTGGTCCAGGGCGAGGGTCGTCTGGACGGACCGAACCGCGTGATCGTCTCGACGGGCAAGGGCAAGGCCTCGAGCGACTTCGACGAGATCGAGGCCGACACGATCGTCGTCTCGGTCGGCGCGAGCCCGCGCATCCTGCCGTCGGCCAAGCCGGACGGCGAGCGGATCTTCACCTGGACCCAGCTGTACACGCTGCAGGAGACGCCCGAGCACCTCATCGTCGTCGGGTCCGGTGTGACCGGCGCCGAGTTCGCGTCGGCGTTCACGGCACTCGGCTCGAAGGTGACCCTGATCTCCAGCCGCGACCAGGTTCTGCCCGGCGAGGACGCGGATGCCGCCAGGGTGATCGAGGACGTCTTCAAACGGAACGGCATGACGGTGCTCTCCAAGTCCCGGGCGGAATCGATCACCCGCACGAAGGACGGTGTGCTCGCCACGCTGTCCGACGGCCGCACGATCGAGGGCAGCCACTGCCTCATGGCCGTCGGATCGGTGCCGAACACCGCGGGCATCGGCCTCGCCGAGGCGGGCGTGCAGCTGACCGACTCCGGGCACATCCGGGTGAATCGAGTGGCCCGCACCTCGATGCCGTCGATCTATGCGGCCGGAGACTGCTCCGACTTCCTGCCCCTCGCATCCGTCGCCTCCATGCAGGGGCGCACGGCCGTCTTCCACGCCATGGGGGATGCGGTGACCCCGACGGAGCTGCGCAACGTCACCTCCAACATCTTCACCCAGCCGGAGATCGCGACCGTCGGCTGGTCGCAGAAGCAGATCGAAGACGGGGTTATCCAGGGCGAGATCTACAAGATGCCGCTCGCCTCCAATCCGCGCGCCAAGATGATGGGCATCCGGGAGGGGTTCGTGAAGCTCTTCGCCAGGACCGGCTCCGGCACGGTCATCGGGGGAGTGATCGTCGCGCCTCGGGCATCCGAGCTCATCCTGCCGATCGCCATCGCCGTCGAGCACCGCCTGACGGTGGACCAGGTCGCCCGCGCCTTCGCGGTCTACCCCTCCCTCTCGGACAGCATCACGGACGC
>NZ_DASWPB010000140.1:0-16108 GCF_036404185.1 Lacisediminihabitans sp.
AAGGCCGCAAAAGAGGCGGCGACGTCGACGACCTCCCCATCGGCGCGCCGCGCCCGCTTGGGGTAGCCGTACTGATCGAGGTGGAAGCCGTCGAAGCCGACGCGCTCCGCCGCGGCGGCGAGCTGGTCGACGAAGCTCGCCAGCCAGTCCTCGGCCGCGGGATCGAGGAGGAAGAGGAAATCGCCGAGCGCATACGGCTCGCCGCTCGCGGTCAGGATCGCCCGATGCCTCCAGCGCTCCCAGTCCTCCTGGCCGACGGCGTAGACGGCGGCGTAGCCGAGGGCATCCGCTCCCGCCTCCTGCACGGCCGCCACCAGGGCACGCACCGTCCGGAGGGCGATCGGCTGGTCGAGCGCATCGCGATACTCCTCGCCACCGCCCAGCAGGTCGGCATGGCGGTAGGCCCAGTCATAGAACTGGATGCCCGTGAGATGCAGACGACGGACGGTGTCCGCGATGCCGTCGAGGTCGCGGCCCGGCGAGTAGTCGACGACGAAACCGTAACGCAGCCGGGATCTGTCGCGCTGGCGCACCTCGACGGCCGTGCGTGCGATCTCGTCGCCGACACGCAGTTCGACGCCGTATCCGCCTTCCGGCAACCAGCCCAGGGCAACGGCGCCGGAGCCGTCCCAGGCGATCGTTTCGACCCTGTCGCCGAGTCGCCAGACCGTCACCTCGCCGCCGGCCGCCGCGCCCCTCGCCTCGAGGGTGATCGCGTCGCCCAGCCGATAGCTGGCCCTGTTCGGAAGCAACTCCATCCGAGTCATCCTTTCACCGCGCCGGAGGTCAGCCCCTGCACGAAATATCGCTGGAACACGAGGAACACGACGATCACGGGAATGATCGCGATGAGGGATGCGGCGAAGACGAGGCCCCATTGGGTCGCGTTCTGGCCTTGGAAGGTCGCGATCGCCAGAGGGAGTGTTCGGGTGTTCGGGTTGTTGATCATCGTCAGGGCGATCGGATATTCGTCCCAGCTGTTGAGGAACGTGAAGATGGTCGCCGTCGCCAGGGCGGGTTTCGCCAGCGGCAGCGCCAGCCTCCAATACCGTGTCCAGGCGTTCGCCCCGTCCACCTGCATCGCCTGGTCGAGCTCGTGCGGAACGGAGGCGAGAAAACCCCGCAACAGGAAGGTGTTCAGCGAGAGGGACCCCGCGATGTAGAACACGATGAGGCCGCCGAGCGAGTCGAGCAGGTGCAGCTTGGTGGCAAGCACGAACTGCGGGATGAGCAGCATGACAGCCGGGATCGTCAGGCCGGTTAGGAGCACACGGAAGATCAGCTCCTTGCCGCGGAAGTCGAACCGCGCGAAGGCGAAGGCCATCATCGAGCTGACGAGCACCGACACGGCGGTGGAGACGACGGCCACGACGAGAGAGTTGGCGAAGTAGAGCAGGAAGTTCTCCGTCGTGAGCGCACGACTGTAGTTGGCGGTCGTGGCGGGGTTCGGGATGAACTGCGGGGGAAAGGTGAGCACGTACGCCTGAGCCTGGAAGCTCGTGGAGAGCATGTAGATGAACGGGGTCACCATGACGAGCGCACCGACGATGAGCACCGTGTAGCGGAAGGTCGCCGCCGCTCCCCGCGCCGGGCGGGCGCGATTGCGACGGGAGCGGGTCGCCGAGAGCGAGGCGGTCATGCGAGTTCCTCTCCGTCGCGATCTCTGGACAGCCTGAGCTGGAAGATCGCGAGAATGAAGACGAGCACGGCGAGGATGACGGCGATCGCCGAGCCGTAGCCGAAGTCGAGATAGGTGAACGCCTGGGTGTACATGTAGCTCAGCACGACGTCGGTCTGTCCGACGGGACCGCCTCCGGTGATGAGCTGTACGGAGGCGAAGACGTTGAGACCGCCGATCACGAGCATCACGGACAGGAAGACGGTCGCCGGGTTGATGGCGGGAAGGGTCACCGCGCGGAATCGCTGCCAGCGTCCGGCGCCGTCCATGGTCGCGGCCTCCTCGAGTGATTCCGGAACACCCTGAAGCGCCGCGAGATAGATCATCATCGACCACCCGACGCCCTTCCAGATGCCCAGGGCGCAGATCACGACGAGCGCGGTTCCCCGCTGGGAAAGCCAGGAGACATCGCTGTTCATCAGATGGAGAAAGTCGTGCAGCGTGAAGTTCACCAGACCGCTGTCGGCGAAGAGGTACTTGAAGAGCAGGGAGACGACGACCCAGCTCGTGACCACGGGCAGGTAGTAGAGCACGCGGAAGATCGGTTGACTCGGGCTCTTCTTCTTGAGGAGGGTCGCGATGAACAGTCCGATGACCATCTGGGGGATCACCGTCGCGATCATGTAGATCCCGCTGTTGGAGAGGCTGAGCCAGAAATGCGGATCCGTGAACGCGCGGACGTAGTTGTCGACGCCCACCCATTGGCTGACGGCGCCGGCGACGATCTTCCAGTCGTAGAAGCTCATCCGGAGCGCCTGAAGCGCCGGCCAGACGATGATGACGAGGAAGATCGCCATCCCCGGCAGGAGGAAGAGATAGGGAACTGCACGGGATCGCACCGCGACAGCCGTCATCGGCCGCTGGCGTCGTGGCGCGCCACGGCGGGGCCGCGCAACGGGCCTGGGGTCCGTTGCGCGGCTCGCGGTGGACATCCTCGTGGTGATGTTCGCCACGTCAGTTGCCGGCCAGAAGCGCGTCGATCTGCGACGCCGCGCTGTCCAGCGCCGCCTTGACGGTTGACGTCCCCAGAAAGGCGGGACTCAGGGTTGTGGAGAGCACCGTGTCGATCTTGCTCTGGTTGGGACTCGCGATGCGCGACTTCGCGGTCTTGAGCTGGTCGGAATAGACCCCGTAGTAGCTCTCGATCGCGGCCTGCTGGTCGGCCAGACCCGGCTCGACGGTCATCTGCCCCGTCTTCGCCATGGCGAGCTGGAATGTCGAGCCCTGGGTGAACCGGATGAACTTCTCCGCGGCCGCCTGATGCTTGGAGGTGGCCGTCATGACGATGTCCTCGCCGCCGACCACGCTCACCGACCCGCCCTTGCCCGCGGGGATCGGGGAATAGATGGGCGAGAACGACGGATACTGTCCCGTCCAGATCCCCGCCATCCACGGACCGTCGAAGATGGTCGCGTACTGGCCCTTGGGGAGGCCGTCCTGGGTGCTCGTCGCACCCGTGTTGCCGGTCAGCAGATTCGGGATGAGCCCCTCCTTGTACCAGTCGACCAGCATCTGGATCGTGGCGACGTTCGTCGAGCTGTTGAGGTAGCCGGTCGCCTTGGTCTGCGACGTGTTGGTGAGCTCGCCACCGCCCGACCAGATCCAGGGAGAGATGTTCCACGCCTGGAGGCCGCTGTCCGCGAACAGGGAGGTGCCCGTTCCCTTGAGCGTGTCCGCCATCGCCTTCAGGTCGTCGAAGGTGGTGGGTGCGGCGAAGACGCCGGCCTTGTCCAGGGCCTCCTTGCTGGTGATGAGCACGCGGGTGTTGGTGTCCAGCGGAAGGCCGTAGTACTTGCCCTTGTAGAGGTTCGTCGCGAGGTTGCCCGCGTAGACCTTCTTCGAGAGGCTCGGGAAGTCGGACATCGTGTCCGACAGCGGCGCCAGGACGCCCAGCTTGGCGAACTGCGGCAGCCAGCCGATGTCCGCACGCACCAGATCGGGCAGCTGACCGCCCGCTGCGCTCGTCGTCAGCTTCTGCAGCAGGGAGTCGTAGGCGATGTCCACGTACTTGACCGTGATGCCGGGGTTCGCCTTCTCGAAGGCGGGGATGAGGGTCTTGTTGAGGGCGTCCTGCTGAGTGGAGTTGCCGCCGTTCCCGTAGGCGCCCCAGAAGGTCACGGTGATCGGCTTGTCCGCGGTGCCCTCCCCGCCGTCGGACGAACCAGAGGAACAGCCGGTGGCCAGCAGGGCGAGGGATGCTGCGATCGCCACCGCCGACCCGATCTTGCCAATGCGCTTCATTGCGAATCTCCTGTCATGGATATGAGGACACTGCGCTCACCTGCCGTGAGAATTGCTGCAGTGGAATATTTTTACGACAAAACTAATTTGGTGTCAATAGCCACCGAATTGTGGATTCCAACGCACAATTAGTTTTGTTGACGAAAATAAGTCTCCATGCCACTCTTGGAGTTGGCCGCCGAACGAAGGGCTCAGATGCGCATCGCCACCCCCCCATGGACCCCGGACGACGGGGCATCCAGGTCGGTCGCGCTCCAAGTGCTGATCAACGGCCCCATCTCCCGGAGCGAGATCGCCAGACGCCTTGAGCTCTCCCCCGGCTCGCTGACCCGGCTCAGCACCCCCCTCATCGAGAGCGGCCTGCTCGTCGAGGTCGAGGAGCGGGTGGACGGCAGGGCTGGACGACCGTCAAAACCGCTGGATGTCGTCACCGACTCGCAGCATTTCATCGGGATGAAGCTCACGGGGGAGGAGATCGTGGGCGTTGCGACCGATCTCCGTGCCGACGTGCTCGCCACGACATCGGCGCCCCTCACCTCCCGGGATCCCCAGTTGGTCGCGGACACCATCGCCCGGGTCACGAGGGAGCTCGCCGAACATGTCCCTTCGGTCACGGCCCTCGGCATCGGCATAGGAGGCCTCGTGCGAGATCACTCGATCGTCCGCAGCGCGCCGTTCCTCGACTGGTCGGATGTGCCGCTCGGTTCGATGCTCGAGGCCATCACCGGCGTTCCCACGGTCATCGAGAACGACGTGGTCGCCTTCACCGAGTCGGAGCACTGGTTCGGGGCCGGACGTGGCCTGGACCGTTTCGCCATCATCACCCTCGGTGCAGGGATCGGATACGGGCTCGTGATCCACGACGACATCGTCGTCGACGACGATTCCGGCCTCGGGCTCGTCGGACACTGGCCGCTCGATCCCTTCGGACCGCTGTGTCCCGCGGGCCATCGTGGATGCGCCCGCAGCATGCTCACCCAGTCGGCGATCGGCCAGACCGTCTCGATCGCTCTCGGCAGGACGGTCGGCTACGACGAGGCGCTGGACCTCGCCGAGCGCGGGGAACCCGTCGCCCGGCGGGTGGTCGACGAAGCAGGCAGGGGGCTCGGGCGACTGCTGGCCGCCGTCGCCAACCTCACCGCACCGCAGCGGATCATCCTCGGCGGAGAGGGCGTCCGCCTGGTCGAGGTCGCCAGGGAAGCGATCCACGAGGGCATCCACGGCGATCGCGACCCCCGCTCCCGCGAGCTCGACCTCGTCACCACACCGGGAGACAACACCCAGTGGTGCCGCGGGGCCGCGGTCATCGCGATCCAGCGCTTCGTCCTCGGAAAGCGCTCCTAGCCGGGCAGCGGACTCGCCTGCCGCGAGGCGGCTCAGGCCCGTCGGTCACCGCGCCTGGCGGCATGGACGACCGTCAGGCCGGTGAGCGCCGCCACCACGGCGGCGATGCTCGCGACCATCAGCGGCACGCCGATCGTCGGCGCCGCGAACGGGACGCCGAGGACGATCAGGATGGCCGCGGCCGCCCCGATCGTCGGCACGGCACCTCGAACGCCCGGCAGGGCATGGAGCACCTGAAGCATCACGATGAACACGGCGACGGGGACGGCGAGCGCGAAGCCGACACCCGATGGGGAGACCTCAGGACGATGGGAGCCGAACTCCACCGCGACCTCGATCGCCGCCCCGACGGCCGCGATCGCCGCGAACAGGACGTAGTGCCCGTACCCCCAGACGAAGGATCGATCCCGACGGCGCTCGAGCTCCTCCCCCGACGGCTCCTTGAAGTACAGCCACCACATCGCGAACAGCAGGATCAGCCCAGAGCCGGCGACGATCACCAGGTCGACGGTGACACCCGTCGCTGCGATGATCGCCTGGACGGCGACGGTGGCCGCGGAGACGGACTCCCCGAGCAGGATGATCGTGAACAGCCCGTAGCGCTCGGCGATATGGTGCGGATGCCAGGGGGTGATCCCCGAGCGCTCCGCCACGATCGGCACACAGACATCCGCGATCGCGAGGATGACGAAGGCGACCGTCTGCGCCTGACCGGGAAGCAGCAGCCGGGCGACCCAGCCCAGCTGCACGAGGACGATGCCGGCCGCGTAGCGGAAGGCGGTCCTGCGCCCGCCGGGACTCTCGACGCCGGCGCGCACCCACTGGGCGACGAGCCCGACCCGCATGATGAGGTAGCCGATCGTCACCGCGAGATAGTTCTGGTCGGCGAACGCCGCGGGGACCCCAGCCGCCAGCACGAGGACTCCGCCCATCTGCAGCATGGTGAGCAGCCGGTAGGGCACGTCGTCCGTGTCGTAGGCGGAGGCGAACCAGGTGAAGTTCATCCAGGCCCACCAGATGGCGAAGAACACCATCAGGTAGGCACCGACGCCGTGGTCGAGCGCGGTCCCCTCCGCGATCGTGTGCGCCAGCTGGCCGGCCACCTGGGCGACGGCGACGACGAAGGTGAGGTCGAACAGCAGTTCCAGCGGGCTGGAGACGCGATGGGGCTCGTCCTTGTCCCGACCGGTCATCCGGCGGTGAACACGAAAACCACCCGTGAGCGTCATCCGCCCAGCTTAGGGAGCGCTCCGGCCCGGCTCCAGGGTCCCGCGCCTGCCCGGGAGACGACGGCGAAGCCGAGCTCCGTCGCCGCGGCGAGCAGACGATCGTCGTAGGCGAGGATCAGGTCGACGTCGAGAAGAACGGCCGTCGCCAGATGGATGGCGTCGAGGCTGCGAAGGACGGGCGGCCCGATTCGCCTGGCCAGACTCGCCACCTGCTCCGTGATCGGCGCTTCCGCGATGCCGGAGAGGGCGGCATCCGTCCACTCGACGATCGCGGCGGGGTCCTCGGCGTCGAGACGCGATCGGATGCCTCTGCCCAGCTCGATCCAGGCGAGCGTGGAGGAGATCAGCACCGCGTCGGCGGCCGCATACCCTTCCAGGCTGGACTCGATCGCCTCCGATTCTGGCTCGTCGATCGATCTCTTGATGAGAGCGCTGCTGTCCACGTAGATGCGCACTCAGATCCGATCGTCACGCTGGAGCAGGTCGCCGGAGAGCGTGCCGGCCGGCAGCCGGAGCCGTCGGCGCGCGCGACGCAACTCGGATCGCGGGGCTAGGATCGCCCCGGACGTCAGAAGCGCGGCATCGCTCCGCGACGCCTTCGTCGCGGTCAGCCCGAGGTAACGATCGAGCGCATCACGAATGAGCTCCTGCTGCGACCGGCCCGACCGCTCGGCCTCCGCCCTGAGGGCCCGCTCGGTAAGCGGCCCGAGGCGCAGATTGGTTGCCATGCCTCCATGGTACCAATGCCGGTACCGATCGGTACCGGATGGGAGTCAGGCGCGCAGACCGGCGAGCACCGCCTCGAGCTGCTCGACCGCCCAGTCCACCTCCGCGGCCTCGATGACGAGCGGCGGCGCGAGCCGGATGGTGGAATCGTGGGTGTCCTTCGCGAGCAGACCGCGTTCCAGGAGCAGTTCGCAGACCTCTCGGCCCGTCGCGAGCGCGGGGTCGATGTCGACGCCCGCCCAGAGACCGGCCCCGCGCACCGCGAGCACACCCCGGCCGACCAGCCGGTGGAGCCCGGCATGCAACCGCTCGCCCAGTTCTTTCGACCTGCGCTGGTACTCGCCGGTCTCGAGCATCCCGATCACCGCGAGACCGACGGCGGCCGCGAGCGGATTGCCGCCGAAGGTCGAGCCGTGCTCGCCGGGACGGAGCACCCCGATGATGTCGGCGTTGCCGACCACCGCCGAGACGGGCACGATCCCGCCGCCGAGGGCCTTGCCGAGCAGATAGAGGTCGGGCACGACGCCGACGTTGTCGCACTGGAAGGTCGCGCCGGTGCGGCCGAGGCCGGACTGGATCTCGTCGGCGATGAACAGCACGTTGCGCCGGCTGGTGATCTCCCGGACCGCCGGCAGGTAGTCGGCGGGCGGCACCACGACACCCGCCTCGCCCTGGATCGGCTCGACCAGCACCGCGACGGTGTTCTCGTCGATGGCCGCCTCGATCGCGGCGGCATCTCCGAAAGGCACGGATCGGAACCCCGGGGCGAACGGCCCGAAGCCCTCGCGAGCCACCGGATCGTTGGAGAAGCCGACGATGGCGATCGTGCGCCCGTGGAAGTTGCCGTCGGCGACCACGATGTTCGCCTGGCCATCCGCGACGCCCTTCACCCGGTAGCCCCAGGCCCTGGCGACCTTGAGCCCCGACTCGACCGCCTCCGCGCCCGTGTTCATCGGGATGACCATGTCCTTGCCCGCGAGCCGGGCGAGCGCGGTCACGAAGGGGCCGAGGCGGTCGTTGTGAAACGCCCTGCTGGTGAGCGTCACCCGGTCGAGCTGCGCCTTCGCCGCGGCGACGAGCAGCGGATGCCCGTGGCCGAAGTTGACGGCCGAATAGGCGGCGAGGCAGTCCAGATAGCGACGGCCATCGACATCCGTCACCCAGGCGCCGTCCCCCGTCGCGATGACGACCGGCAGGGGGTGATAGGTCCCGGCGATGTGCTCCTCCTCCTCGCGGATGAGCGCCGCCGCGTCGCTTGCCGTGATCATCGCCGGAGCTCCAGGGTGCAGCACTTCACTCCGCCGCCGCCGAGCAGCAGTTCGGAGAGGTCGACTCCGATCGGGTTGTACCCGCGTTCGGCCAGCTGGCGCTCGAAGTCCTTGGCGCGGGAGGCGATCACGACGTTGTGGCCGTCGCTGAAGGAGTTGAGTCCGAGCACGGTGGCGTCCTCCTCGTTCACGAGCAGGGCATCCGGGAACCGTTCGCGCAGCACGGCGAGACCGGCCTCGTCGAAGGCGGACGGCAGGTAGGCGATGTTCGGATCCACGAAACCGGGCTGGGGATCGAGCACGGCGATCGCGGTGTCGAGGTGGTAGAAGCTGGGGTTGACCAGCTCGAGGGTGACCACCTCGCGGCCGGAGATCTCGGCGAGCTCGTGATGGCTGTTCGAGGCGCTGCGGAAGCCCGTTCCGGCGAGGATCGTGTCGCCGACGAGCAGGAAGTCGCCCTCGCCCTCGTTGACGTTCTCCGGCACCCGCACGTCGAAGCCGTTTGCGCGGAACCAGTCCATGTATGCCGGGCCCTCCGGCTGGCGCTGCGCGTAGGTGAAGCTCGCCCCGTAGGCGATGTTGTCGATCACGAAGCCGCCGTTCGCGGCGTAGACCATGTCCGGCAGGCCGTCGACGGGGTCGATGAGCCGCACGTCGAAGCCGAGGTCGAGGTAGATCCGGTAGAGGCTCTCCCACTGCCTCACCGCCAGCAGGGTGTCGGTCGGCTTCTCCGGATGCATCCAGGGATTGATGCGGTAGCTGACCGTGAAGAAGTCCGGCCGGCACATGAGCACGGTCCGTGGAGAGGGGATCCTCGTGGTGACAGGGGCACCGTCGGTGGTGGGGAGAGTGGCCGGCACGGCGGCTCCTTCGCGAATGGGGGAACGAGCGGTCGTTCCAGTCTCACACGCACAGATCAGAACTTTCGGCAGTTCGGGCGCAAAAAATCGCCGAAACCGCCCGGTGTGCAACAAGGAAACGCCGTACAGTGAGCGGATGGACAGTCTCGACTACGGAATCATCGATCTCCTCCGCCAGAATGCGCGGGCCGGCTACGGCGACATCGGGGAGGTCGTCGGGCTCTCCGCCTCCGCGGTGAAACGCCGCGTCGACCGGCTGGTCGCCGACAGGGTGATCCGCGGATTCACCGTGCAGGTCGACCCCGCCGTCGACGGCCTCGCCACCGAGGCCTACGTCGAGCTGTTCTGCCGCGGGACGGTCGCGCCGGAGGAGCTTCGGCGCATCCTCTCCGACGTCCCCGAGGTCGTCGACGCCGGCACGGTCACCGGCAGCGCGGATGCGATCGTGCACATGCGCTCCCGCGACATCCCCTCCCTCGAGGGGGCCCTGGAACGCGTGCGGCTCGCCCCCAACGTCGATCACACCCGTAGCGCCATCGTGCTGTCCAAGCTCATCCATCGGCCCCACGAGTCCTGACCGGGATGCCCGCCATGGAACGATCCCCGCGACCGGCGATCGGCCTCTCACATCACGAATTCGATCCAGGTGTCCGCGGGCAGATCGGAGCGGCCCGGCACTGGACGGCGGGTCTCCGTCCAGCCATCCCCGGCGACGTCCTCGGCGACCCGCCGCCAGAACGCAGCCGCCGCGGGATTGTCCTCCTGGAAGGCGACGCCCCAGGGCCCGGGATATCGGGACAGGATATTGCGAACGCTCCCGAGACCGACACCGGTTCGCCGAGCGCCGCGGACCACGAAGAAGCTGCTTAGGATGTGGCGCGGCTCATCCAGCCCTCTGAGGATGGCGAGGCCTGCGGGACGACCGTCGATCCGGAGCACATAAGCGGCCCAGCCGGTCCTGCCTAACGCCGCCTCCAACCGCTCACTCCGGAAGGCTCCAGTGTCGTCCGGCAGAATGCCGCGAAACTCGGACAGGTCGTGCCGGAACATCAGCCACAGCCGATCCAACAGGGTGCGGTCCGAAGCATGCGCACGCGTGACGGTCATCGAGGACATCAGCTCTCCCATCGGTCGGCGGTTCTTTTGGGCATAAAAAAGCCTCCCGATCGAGCGGGAGGCTGACCCAGATATTTTACCAGGTCGTGATTCGGCGAACGAATGGCGTCCATGACTGCCCTGTACCGACGCGCACCGACCACAATGGAGGATGCCCGCCATGCCAATCCAGTCGCGTCTCGCGGCTCGCGTGCTCGTCATCGATGAGGCAGGACGCGTCCTGCTCTTCGAGGGAGGCGACCCGGGACGCCCGGATGCGGGGACATGGTGGTTCACGCCGGGCGGAGGTCTCGAGACCGGTGAGACCCCCCTGGACGCGGCCCGTCGCGAGCTCCGCGAGGAAACCGGACTGCTGACAACGGAACTCGACGGACCCATCCACAGCCAGGACATCGAGTACGAGTTCCAGGGGACCCTCTACCAGCAGCACGAGGACTTCTTCGTCGTGCGAGCGCCGGCGTTCGAGCCGGACCGCTCCGGATGGACCGTCCTCGAACAGGCGACCATGTCGTCGGCACGCTGGTGGAGCCGCGACGAACTCGCCTCGTCCGACGAGCTCGTGTATCCGCAGCAGCTGCTGTCGCTCCTCAGGAGCATCGACCCGGGCTGATCGGATCCATAGAGCTGTCGTCGCGCAGACCGATTGGGTCGAGCCGAGGGATGCCTCACGCGAAAAGGATGTCCCCGTCCACCGAGGTACCTCGACTACCTCCTTCCGCCGATCGCGGAAGGATCTCATGGGCTCGGTGACGGAGGGCCAATGATGGCTACTTCAGCGCTCTTGATGCCTACTGCACTCACGCAGATATGCAGAACGTATGTTCGATGAAATTGGGGTATAGGCCTCGAGACCGACAGCGGCAAACGATGCCGCAGTGGGCCTGGCCGTGAGATCAGACGAGATCGGATGTGAGCAGAAATCCATCGGGGGAAGCGGTAGTTCCTACTGGCCGCGTGCCTGGTTGACGGTGTTGATGAGGTACAGACCTCTGATCGCGAGTTCGTACTTCTTCTCGATCGGAACGGCTCGCGGATCGCGCAGCGCGTTCTCCAGGTCATCGACGTCGAGTCCCGTCAACCGGGCGATGTTCCCGAGCGTGAGACGGCACACGACCGTCAGCGTCTCGAGGACCCCCTTAAGACGTTCGTCGTCGGCGACCCGCATCCCCTCCGTGAGCTGCGCCGCGAGAACGGAAAGCCTCAGGCTCTCGTCATTCGAGAGCGCCTGCGGCCCCGTAGTGAGTCTGACCATCCCGGCCTGTGCTTCGTCGAGGAAGGACCGCAGCTTCTCCGGCTGGATACCAGTGATGGCGTGCAGCGCGTCTTCGGAGACGCGCTCCTCCGCAATGATGCGTCTCAGTTCGTCCGAGGAGTTGTCGGCCTCCGGCGTCATGGCTTTCCTTCCTGCTCGTAACACGGCGACAGGGGAAGGCCAGGCAGCCCGTAGACGCCCGACCTTCCCCCGGGAACCTCTCAGTTATACGTGTAGAGGGTGTTGTTCGGGCCGGTCGTGGAGACGGGAATGCCCAGGAACGACGCCGTTCCCGTGAGCGTACCCGAATACCTGTGATTGTGGAGCTTACTCGTCGGGGCGGACCCCGAGAACCCGGTCGCAAGGGCTGCGCCGCCCCCGAAACCGCTGGTGAGGTCGGTAACGTAGAAGGATCCGATGAATTCGGTGGCTGGGACGTGCATGTCGATGCTCCAGTGGTAAACCCCCGCCGAAGCGGTGACAGTGAGTGTTCCCGATCCATCTCCTGGGTAGACCACGTTGGGAGTTACTAACCCAGATGTCGCCGCCGAATTGATGAGATGCATCGGAAAGACCGCTGTCTGGCCCTCGGTCAGAGTGGTTGTCTGGCCGTTGACGTCGAGTTGGTACACGACATCCGTGCTCGGTTCGGCCACCGTAGACGCCGTGGCGGCAGGAGCCGTCATCCCAAGCGAGAAGAATCCGATCAGCGCGGCCAGCGTGATTCCCAGAGCCTGTTTGGACCGCCGCTTCCTTGGCGTGCGCGGCCCTTCTGTCACCTTGGGGTCCAGGCGGCCCCCGTCTGAATGATTCGTCTTCGTGTCCATGCTCGTGTCCTTAGTCGAAAGTGCCCGCCGAGACCGGTCGGTCACGGCGATACTTGGACTATTTCCGAGATTGACAATTCCTTACCCGCATCATCTCGCGTTGAGATCCCCAGCCGTTGCGGAGGCCGGCGGAGGGCCGAAGCCGCCGAGTATCTCGCGAAGTGCCTCGCGCACCCGAGTGAGGCGGACCCACACGGCGCCGGGGGAGGATCGTATGATCGTGGCAATTTCTCTAGCCGTAAGATGCTCCCAGTAGGTCAGGTAAAGCAGTTCGCGATCTTCTGGTCGCAGATGAAGGAGTGCGTCACGCAGCTCGATCGGGTCGTAATCTGGCGCGGTGGTCAGTGCCGCTTGCTGGAGCCGATACTCAGTGGCCTGGGCTCGTCTGGCGCGCCGATATTCGTTTCCTATGACGTTGCGGACAATGGTGTAGAGAGTCGGCAGGGGCGGATCTTCTCTGCTGTAGCGCTGCCAGACAACGCGAGACACTTCAGCGGCCGCGTCTTCCGCGTCCAACCTGTTGCCTAAGCGCCTGTGGCAAGTGGCTAATACTACGGAATAATGCTTGCGATAGAAGGCCGCGAACCGTGCCTTATCCCCACCTTCTGTTTTCACAGCGTGCCTCTAGAGCTAGCCCTTCCCGCACGAGGGCATTCCCCGGCCGCTGAGTCACAACAGCTGCGCTTCGGGGCAAGATTGAGCCACGCTCAGCGTGTCGTGATTTCAAACGTAGCGCCCTGAGTCGGCGGGCACAGTCCGCCAATAGGAGGACATGAGGTTTTGTATCAAAAGGCGACTATCGTCGATCGATCGCACTCGTCACTTCGTGGCTAATCGTCGACGACTATGACCCCATTTGGTGCCCCGCTATCGAACCGGACTGGGGCGCACTCGGCCGGTCGCTATGGCGCGAGGCGACGTGTTGAAGAGTCGGAGCCAGTCGGCCAGGCGATGGAGTTATCCCGGCCGACGGCCCCTATCGGCGACGCGATGCGTTTGAGGCCGTGCAGGTGGCGCGTGAACACACGTCCGCCTTCGCTCACGAAGCGCTGGCCGTCCGCGAGGGTCTTGAGACCAATCGAATGCGCCAGGAGGGAGTGGTTGGGTCAAATTCTCTTGACTCTGCCTTGCAAGGGTCAAATCTCATGAATGTGGAATGGGTGAAGGCCGTTACACGCCTCCCGTCCCGAACGCCCAGGAAGCTCCTCGGCCATTCGCCTTCGTTGGACCGCCATCACACGGGCTTGAGCATGCGTCGCCGTCCACGTATATGCGCAGCACCTGCCAGAACCTGAGGCCGGAGACGAGCGGTTGGGCGGCAGCCACGGCCGCCTGTACGAGGGCGTTATCGCCCATCAGCGGCATGATCTCCCGATCGCCGCGACGAAAAGCAAACAGTCTGGCGGACTTCCCTTGACCGTTGGACTCGTAGTAGGCCGCGGCGGGGACCACTGCCCTCTTGGACTTCACGGTGTCGCACCAGGTGGGCACCCGGCGGCTGTCTCGCTGCGCGCGTTGAAGGTCGTTCCCGGTTTGGGCGGCGCCATGGCCCAGGAGGGGATCAACGGCCAGTGGGCTGCCTCGACCCGTCTGATGATCGCGGAGTCCCTTTCTGTTTCGATGACGATGACAGCCGAGATAGGCTGCTTCTCGCCACCGAACGATTGGCCTCGCGTTGAACGTCGGCGAAGGCAGGTCCGGAGACACCTGCTCAGGATGGAAAAGGGCCTCGATCACCAATATCTTCGGTGTCACATATCACCCGCACACGAGGCATGTATGCCGAATTCGTCCTACTGCACGTGAATTATGATTTGTTACAACCTTCGGCCAAAGTCCATAGTTGGTTCGCTGACCGCCCGGTAATCGAGGCGGGCCATCAGGCGTTCACGGTCGACAGCCTGTCGAAGCGGTGCGCGATACCGACCCGCCAGCCATGATCTATCGCATGTCGACCTATATCGACGCTCTGATCGCCGGGCTCGATCCCGACCAGAACACTATCGTCGGCATAGGGTCGTATACCCGAGGCTGATCGACCGCAGGAATGGCACGATTGGTAACCATCAGAGAGAAAATCTCGCCGGCCAAGGCCATACGCACAAATAATCAAAACCAGTCCTAGCGGCCGCCGCCAAGCTCCTCAACCGTGAGCGCCGCGTTGATGAGCGCGAGATGGCTGAGGCCCTGCGGAAGGTTGCCGAGGAACTCGTGGGTCTCGGCATCCATCATCTCGGAATAGAGGCCGACGTCGTTCGCGAGGGCGATGAGCTCGTCCATGCGGGCCCTCGCCTCGTCCATGCGTCCGACGCAGGCGAGGGCCGAGACCATCCAGAAGCCGCAGGCGACGAAGGTGCCCTCCACGGCCTGCATGCCGGAGTAGCGATAGACGAGCGGGCCGCGACCCAGCTCGGCCTGGATCGCGTCGATCGTCCTGGACATCCGCTCCCCCCGGTCGAAGCCGCTCGGGGCGTGCAGCAGGATGGATGCGTCGAGCTCGTCGCTCCCCGGATACCAGACGTAGCTCTGCCTCGACTCCGACCAGCAGTTCTCCCGCACCCAGTCGCGGATGCGGTCGCGTTCCGCGGCCCAGCGCTCCCCTCCGCCGGGAATCTGACCGAGCTCGGCGAGCCGCACGGCGCAGTCGAGCGCCTGCCAGCAGCCGAGCTTCGACGAGGTGTAGTGCCGCTGCTCGGTGAGCTCCCACATCCCGGAGTCGGGCCGACGCCAGCTGTCGCAGGCGCGGTCGGCGATGGAGGCGAGCAGTCGCCCGGTGTCCGCGTCGAGCACGTTGCCGTCGTCGACGTAACTGCGGACGACGTCGAACAGGTCGCCGTACACGCCGAGCTGAAGCTGGTCCTTGGCCCGATTGCCGGACACCACCGGTCCGATGCCCCGCCAGCCGGGCGCATCCGCCACGGCAACCCCGCCGGTGGGACCCCCGTCGAGCGCGTAGAACACAAACAGATCCGGTCCGTTCACCCGGATGGTCGTGAGCAGCCAGGACACGGCGGCATGGGTCTCCTCCCGCAGCCCGAACCGGATGAGGGCGTGCACCGTGTAGGCGAGATCGCGGACCCAGGCGAAGCGGTAGTCCCAGTTCTTGCCGCCCGCCCAGCTCTCCGGAAGCGAGGTCGTCGCGGCGGCCGAGATCGAGCCGTTCGGGCTGTGGATGAGCAGCTTCAGGGCGAGGGCGCTGCGATGCACGACCTCCGCCCAGTCCCCGTCGAAGGAGAACTCCTTGGACCAGGCCCTCCAGTTGGCGATCGTCCGATCGATGCCCCGGTCGACGATGGCCGGCGTGAGCACGCGCAGCGGCTCCCGCTCCGTCGCGGAGACGACGATCAGATGCCGGGAGCCCTTCGCCGCGGTGAAGGCACCATCGAGGCGCCGATCGGACGGCGGGTTCGGCCCGTGATCGAGGCCCTGCACACCCAGCATCACCCCGTTCACCCGGATCACCGGCCCGTGAATCGTCCGCTCGACCCAGGGGGAGGCCGAGTTCAGCATGCTGCCGGGCGTGACCGACCAGCGCATGTCCACGGTTCCGCTGATCCCCTCGACCCG
>NZ_DASWPB010000141.1:0-12534 GCF_036404185.1 Lacisediminihabitans sp.
GGAGGCATCATGCGAATCGCGCGGATCGTCCTCGTCTCGGCCGCCTCCGTCGTCGCGGCGGCCGCGATCGTGACCTCGATCGTCCTGCTGTCGGCCCCGGAGAAGGCCGGTCATCGGACGACGACGGATGCGCTGCCCGCCTTCGCGACGGCGGCCCCGCTTGAGCGCGCCTCCGCGCCGGTGGGCCGAGGGGTCGCCGGCCTCGCGGACTCCGACTGGATCGCCGGGGCCGCGGCGGCAACGAGCATCCCGGCGAGGGCGCTGCAGGCCTACGCCGGAGTGGCGATCACGATCGAGGACGCCGGGAGCGGCTGCGGCATCGGCTGGAACACGCTGGCGGCGATCGGCGAGGTCGAGTCCCGCCACGGCACCATCTTCGGGGGAAAGATCGACTCGAACGGGCTCGTCAGCCCGCCCGTCTACGGGGTTCCGCTCGCCGGCGGGGCCGTGGCGAACGTCCCCGATTCCGACGGCGGCACGATCGACGGCGACCCGACGATCGACCGCGCGGTCGGGCCCATGCAGCTCATCCCGGACTCCTGGCGCAACTGGCACGTCGACGGCAACGGCGACGGCGTCGAGGATCCGCAGAACATCGACGACGCCACGCTCGCGGCGGCCCACTACCTGTGCAGGGCCGGCGGTCAGAAGCTCGGGTCGGAGGACGGCTGGCGCACGGCGGTGCTCGCATACAACGGGTCCCGGCAGTATCTGACCGACATCATCCGCTACGCGACCGCGTACTCGAAGGATGTCCGCTGACGGCCGATTTCTCAACCTCCGTGGACCCTGTATCCTTGGACGAGCGTTCCGCAGGATGAGTAAACTTGATGGGCGCATATGGCAAGTTACCCAAGTGGCCAAAGGGATCTGACTGTAAATCAGCCGTCGTAGACTTCGGGGGTTCGAATCCCTCACTTGCCACAGATCGCAGTGATGACATGGGCCCGGTTCCTTTGAGGAACCGGGCCCATGCGCGTTTTCCGTACGTCGAGAGGCAGAAGGCATCACCATGGACGGCACCACCGAACTCCTCGGGCTCGCCCGCGAGATCGCCCTGACCGCGGGGGAGCTCGTCGCCCGCCGCCGCGCCGAGGGGGTGGAGGTCGCCGCGAGCAAGTCGTCGACCGAGGACATCGTGACCTTCGCCGATCGGGAGAGCGAGGCGCTCATCCGCTCCCTCCTCGCCGAGGCGCGCCCCGACGACGGCTTCCTCGGCGAGGAGAGCGGGGCGGATGCCGGCAGCAGCGGCCTGACCTGGGTGGTCGATCCCATCGACGGGACGGTGAACTTCCTCTACGGGATCCCGCACTACGCGGTGAGCATCGCGGTGGTCGAGGGGGAGCCGGAGCCGACCACCTGGTCGGCGCTCGCCGGGGTCGTGGTCAACCCCGCTAGCGGCGAACTGTTCACGGCGACGGCCGGCGGCGGGGCGTTCCTCGGCGATCGGCGCATCCGGGTCGCACCCCCGGTTGAGCTGTCCCAGGCCCTCGTCGGCACCGGGTTCGGCTATCTCGCCGAGGTGCGGACGGAGCAGGCCGCCGTCGTCGCCGGCCTCATCCATCGGGTGCGGGACATCCGGAGGATGGGCACAGCCTCCCTCGACCTCTGCGCCGTGGCCTGCGGCCGGCTCAACGCCTACTACGAGCGCGGGCTGCGCCCCTGGGATCACGCGGCGGGCGCGCTCATCGCGGCGGAGTCCGGCGCCAGCGTCGGCGGCCTGCGCGGCGCCCCGGCTTCGCAGGCCTTCACGCTCGCGGCGGAGCCCACCGTCGCGGCCCGGCTCGAAGAAGTGCTGCTCGATCTCGTCGGATAGTTGTCCCGGAGCCGGTCCTTCGCCTATTCTTTATGAATTCGTTATAACCGTGACCCTGTCACACCGAGAGTCGTTCCGACGGTTTGCTCCAGCCCGGCATCATGCCGTCACCAAAGGATTACCCGCTGTGTTCTCTGTTTCCGAAGCGCGTGTCGTGACGCTTCGGCCTACCCTCCGGCAGGTTCGATAGCGTGACGGTCAGCGGCGGAACCCTCGACTCGGACGGCCTGGAGAAGGCGCCCGAGCCGGGGCACACGCAGATCGATCGGCCCTTCCCCTCCCGTCGTGAGCTTCGGGAGCGCGAGGTGGCCGTATCCCGCCGTTCGGCGTCGCGGCGGATGTCCGACTCGGGGCAGGTCCAGCCGCGGCAGCAGGCATCCGCCCGTCGCCGGGGCTGGAAGCCGAGTCGCAGCCTCTTCCAGAAGGTCGTGACCCTGAGCGCGATGTTCGGGGTCGCCGCGCTGCTCGTGGCGACGTCGTTGCCGGCGAACGCCCTGCATGGCGGTGAGGCGGCGGCAGCCGCGACCAGCGACGCGGGCGGCGTGCGGCAGTCGACGCAGTCGCTCGCCGTCGACAAGAAGGTCGTCGATTCGGCGCCGACGCGGGATGCCTACACGGTGGTCGCCGTCGTCGAGCAGGTCCATTTCGTGCCGACCAACGGAAGCTTCCTCTACACCAACGACCCGAACGGCACGATCCAGTGGCCCTTCCCCGTCGCGGTGCCGATCAGCAGCGGGTTCGGTGCCCGGCACGTCGCGGGCTGCAGCTTCTGCTCGACCTTCCATGAGGGCGTCGACTTCACCCCCGGTACGGGAACGGCGATCGGGGTCATCGCGGACGGCGTCGTGAGCGAGGCCAGCACCGCAGGACCCTACGGCAACCACGTCCTGGTCGACCACGTGATCAACGGCCAGAAGGTGCAGAGCCTGTACGCCCACATGCTGGCCGGCTCGATCAGGGTGGCCGTCGGCCAGGCGGTGACGGTGGGCCAGGAGCTCGGCCAGGTCGGCAGTACCGGCGAGGCGACGGGTCCCCACCTCCATCTCGAGGTGCATCTGGACGGCACGCCAGTCGATCCCTTCGCCTGGCTGAAGGCCAACGCGAACTGAGGTCAGGCGCGCAACCACACGGTCGTGTCGCCAGGGAGTCGCCCGGCCTCGCCGAGCGGTTCGGAGGCCAGCAGCACCTCCCCGGTGGGCAGCGGGACCACGGCCTCGCCGATGTTGGCGATCACGATGATCGCACCGGTACGGAAGGCCACCACGTCGTCGCCGAAGCCGGACAGCCATTCGAGAGCGCCCATGCCCAGGCCGTGCTCGGCACGGAGCGCGAGGGCGGCCCGGTACAGCTCCAGGGTGGAGCCCTCGCGGCCGCGTTGCCGGTCGCGGGCATAGTCGTGCCAGTCCGCCGGCTGAGGGAGCCAGCTCTTGCCGGAGGGGCCGAAGCCGTATGAGGGCCTGTCCGCCTCCCAGGGGATCGGCACGCGGCATCCATCCCGTCCGTAGCGTTCGTGCTTCGTGCGGAACCAGGTGGGATCCTGGCGCGCGGAATCGGGCAGGTCGATGACCTCGGGCAGGCCGAGCTCCTCGCCCTGGTAGAGGTAGGCGCTGCCGGGGAGGGCGAGCATGAGCGCGGTCGCGGCGCGAGCGCGGCGCAGGCCGAGCTCCCGCACCGGCTTGCCGAGGGATTTCGGCCCGATGCCGTGCCCCTGGGGGTTCTCCGCCGTGAGCGCCAGCCGGGAGGCGTGCCGCACGACGTCGTGGTTGGAGAGCACCCAGGTGCTCGGGGCGCCGACTCCGGTGAAGGCGGCGAGCGAGGTCGTGATCACGGAGCGGATCGCCGGTCCCTGCCAGGGGGCCTCGAGATAGGCGAAGTTGAAGGCCTGCTGCATCTCGTCGGGGCGCACCCACTTGGCGAGCTCGGACGGCGGGTCCACCCAGGCCTCCGCGCAGAGCACCCGATCGCCCTCGTACTCCCCGAGGACCGAGTGCCAGTCGCGGTAGATCTCGTGCACACCCTCCTGGGCCCAGTACGGCGGGGTCGGTGGATCGACCTCGGCGTCCGCCTTGATCTCCGGCTCGAGGCCGAAGGTGCCTCCGCCCATGCTGCCGGCGGTGCTGCCGTCCGCGGCCACGGGAGGCGTGTAGTCGGGAAGGCCCTTCGCCTTGATCAGGCCGTGCGCGACATCCACCCGGAAGCCGTCGACGCCGCGATCGAGCCAGAAGCGCAGGATGTCCCTGAACCGCTCGCGTACCCACGGGTTCTCCCAGTCGAGGTCGGGCTGTGAGACGTCGAAGAGGTGGAGGTACCACTGGCCTGGTCTGCCGTCCGGCCGGGTGACGCGGGTCCAGGCCGGACCGCCGAAGACCGACTCCCAGTTGTTCGGCGGCAGCTCGCCGTGTTCGCCCTTACCGTCGCGGAACAGGTATCTGGCCCGCTCCGGGCTGCCCTCGCCGGCCGCGAGCGCCTCCCGGAACCAGGCGTGCTGGTCGGAGGTGTGGTTGGGCACGAGGTCGACGATGAGCCGCAGCCCCAGCTCGTGGGCCCGCCGCTCCATCGTCTCGAAGTCGGCGAGCGTGCCGAAGATCGGATCGACGTCGCAGTAGTCGGCGACGTCGTAGCCGGCATCCTTCTGCGGCGAGGTGTAGAACGGCGACAGCCAGATCGCGTCGACGCCGAGCTCGACGAGCGCGGGCAGCCGTTCCGTGATCCCGATCAGGTCGCCCAGCCCGTCCTGCCCCATGCCGTCGGCGAAGGATCGCGGATAGATCTGGTAGATGACGGCGGAACGCCACCACTCGGAAGCCTTAGTCATGAAAAAACCCTAGGGCATGGTCCCGTCGGCCTCGCCGTGCGGGGATGCCCGGATGCGCGGAAGCCGGTTTGGGGGACGGCACGGCGGGCTCGCGCGCAGATGCTATTCTCGAACGGTGCCAAAACGGCGTCGGGGTGACCCGTGTGCCGCTTTCGCCCCCTTAGCTCATTGGTAGAGCACTTCCTTGGTAAGGAAGAGGTAGTGGGTCCGATTCCCACAGGGGGCTCTCGTAACCCGGTTCGCCGGTTACGTCCCGGCGGGGTAGCTCAGGTGGTTAGAGCACACGGCTCATAATCGTGGTGTCGCGGGTTCGAGTCCCGCCCTCGCTACAGTAAATGCTGGTCAGATAGCCGTTTCGGTCGGTTTTTCTTGTCGGTTGACCCCGGGCTGATTGCCAGTTTGGCCTGCCGATAGAATCTGGCATGCCCAGTCCTCATCTACTCGGCGACTACTTGAGAGCCCGCCGTGAGCTTCTCCGTCCTGACGACGTGGGGCTTCCCGAAGGCCCAGGGCAGCGCAGGGTGCCTGGCCTCCGCCGATCCGAGGTGGCGATCCTCGCGGGAATCAGCACCGAGTACTACGTCAAGCTCGAGCAGGGTCAGGAAACCAGTCCAACGGGCCAGGTGCTCGCCTCGTTGTCGCGGGCGTTGCAACTGGACGCTGCTGCAACCTCGTACCTGCATTCGCTCGCTCGTCTCGACGAGAGGCCAAAGCCGTCGCCATCGTCGTCCGCGGTTGAGCGCACGCGTTGGCTCATCGAATCCTGGCCAATGACTGCGGCGATGATCCTCGATCGTCACAATGACATCGTTGCGACCAACTCGCTCATGTCCGCATTGGTCCGCGGCTACCAGCCTGGTCGTAACAGTCTCGCCGTCTTGTTGCTCGATCCCGGCATGCGTGACCTCTACGTCGAGTGGGAGGGTCTGAGTATGCGATCGATCGCCCTGATGCGCGCGCGAGTGGGGCTGGACCCGGACCATGCGCGGGTCCAGGAACTCATGGCGCAATTGACCAAGGAGAGCGCCCGATTCAGAGAGCTTTGGCACCACGACATCGGGGGGATGACCGAGGGCACCCATCCGATGCGCCACCCGGTGGTGGGATCACTCTCACTCCACTACGCTCACCTGCCTTTGGGCGGTGCTGAGGACCACTCGATCTTCCTGTACTACGCCGAGCCGGGCACGCCCTCCGAGCGTGCCCTCGCCGAGTTGGCCTCAGGGGGGTAGCGGCAGTACTAGCCGCAGCCCGGGCACGCTTAGTGCGAGCGGCGACCCTAGTCTCGCCCCATGGATCTGGGACTGTCGGGAAAGGTCGCCGTCGTCACCGGCGCAAGCAAGGGAATAGGCCTCGCGATCACGCAGGGGCTCGTGGCCGAGGGAGCACGGGTCGTCGCCGGTTCGCGGTCGTCTTCACCTGAGCTCGATGTGCTGGTCGCAGCCGGATCGGTTGTCTTCGAGAGTGTTGACCTGTCGGTACCGGATGCACCGGCACGGCTCGTTGCGCGATCGTCCGAGTTGGGCGGACTGGACATCCTGGTGAACAATGTGGGCGCGGTCGCGCTCCGGTTCGAGGGGTTCCTTGCCATTACGGACGAACAGTGGCTGGAAACCATCAACCTCAGTTTTCTCGCGGCGATGCGCACCACACGAGCCGCCATACCTCTTCTCATTGAACGAGGTGGCGGCAATGTCGTGACGATTGGATCGGTCAACGCATTCCTGCCCGACCCGCCCGTGGTCGACTACTCCGCAGCGAAAGCCGCCGTCTGGAACCTGTCCAAGGCGCTCTCCAAGGAGTTCGGTGCCCAAAGAATTCGCTTCAACACCATCAGCCCGGGACCGGTGGCGACGCAGCTTTGGCTAGGCGACGACGGCGTCGCGGCAACAGCGGCCAGAAACATGGGTGTTGATTTCGATACCGCCCGCGACCGGGTCGTTGCCAGCCAGGGCGGTTTCTCGACGGGCCGGTTCACGTTGCCGACGGAAGTCGCCGACCTCGCCCTCATCCTCGCGAGCGATCGTGCGGGCAATGTCACAGGATCCGATTTCCTCATCGACGGCGGACTCATCAAGACCCTCTGAGGCACGCATGGCGAAGAGCGTCATCGTCATCCACGGCCTCTGGATTCACTCGGCCGCCGGGCACCGTGGCAGAGTCTTTCGAGCACCTAGCCCATCGCGCTCGACGGGTGCGGGAGTGCGCGCTCCGCTGAGCGCGTGATCGCTTCGCGTATTCGGTTGAGCCCGGCATCCGCAGCAGATGCGCTGCGAGAGGCGAGAACCATGTGCCGGAAGATCGGGTTCGCAAGCTCCAGAAGTCGAACGTTCACTGCAGCCTCACTAGCCGCGAGTTCGGGAACGAGGGCGACGCCGATGCCCGCGGCAACCAGCGAGAGCTGCACCCGGTAGTCCGTGGCTTCGGCCACGGTGTGCGGTTCAAAGCCCGCGACATCGGTGGCTCGATGGACCATGTCGAAGCACGTCCACTCGCGACCTGGAACGATCCAGTCATGCCCGGCGAAGTCAGCCAGTCTGGCTATCGCGGTGTCCTTCGTCGGCAGCTGACTATCGCTGATCGCGAGGTAGACCTTCTCGCTCCGGATCTGTGTGAGGTCTAGGCCGACCCCCGCGATGGGTGGCATGTTCGAATAGCGGTGTGCCACTGCAAGCTCGACCTCCCCTGACGAGAGCGCGGGAAGCGCGTCGCTCGGTTCCATCTCGATGAGACGGAGTTCGATGCCGGGTCCTTCGCCGGTGGCGAGTTCGTGCCAGGCTTCGGGGATCACGGCCCGTGCCACCGACGGGAATGCGGCGATCCGATAGGTGCCGATCGCTCCATCGCGAAGGGCCGTGGCCTCCATCTCGGCAACGGTGAGCATGTCGACAATGGCGCTGCCATGGCGAGCGAGCAGTCTGCCCGCCGGGGTGACGACGATGCGCCGCCCCTGACGTTCGGTGAGCTGCACGCCGATCTCCCGTTCGAGGGCGGTCAGTTGCATGGAGATGCCGGGTGCCGTCAGGTGAAGCGACTTCGAAACGGCGGCAATCGTTCCCAGGCGATCGAGCTCTGCGAGCATGTTCAGTTTGCGGATATCTAACACATAGCCAGGCTTATCTTAATGCGAATAAAAAGTAAATAGACATTAGCTATTAGGGAGCGCAGGCTTCGGCTATGACGTCAATTCGCGTGCTGGCTGCAGGGCTGGGGGTCGTATTCCTCTGGGCGAGCGCTTTTCCGGCGATCCGGATCGCGGCTCCGGAGCTCGGCCCGGTCGGCCTGTCTTTTGTGCGCATCGTTGTCGCGACGATCACCCTGCTCGTATTCGCGCCGATCGGCAAGGTGCGTCCGCCCGCTGCTCGCCATATCCCGCTGATACTGCTCTGCGCGTTCTTCGGCATGACGGCGTACCAACTGCTCCTGAACACCGGTGAGGTGTTCGTGCCGGCGGGCACGTCCAGCATCATCGTTGCGGCAGCGCCGCTCGTCTCGGTCGGCATCGCCGTGGTCGCGTTCAAGGAGCGACTGAGCGCCGTGCGCGTTGCGGGAAGCATCTGCGCCGTCGCCGGAGTGCTGGTCGTCTGCCTGGCTCGAGCGGGCCTCAGCCTCAGCGCGACCGTGTGGATCGTCGTGGGCGCCATGGTCGTGCAGGGGATCTATCACCCGCTCTCTCGCCTGGTGCTTCGCACCTACTCCGCTCTCGAGGTCGCGACCTACATGATGGTGGCCGGCGCTGTGATGACAGTGCCCTTTGTGCCGTTCGGCTGGCACCAGCTCGTCACGGCGCACCATGAAGGATGGCTGGCCGCCATCTATCTCGGCGTTCTGCCCTCCGCCGTCGGATTTGTGCTCTGGGGCTATGCGGTCGGCAGATTGCCGGTCGTCACATCCACCTCCCTCCTCTACCTCGTTCCCGCGGTCGCGGTCCTGATCTCATTCCTCTGGCTCGGGGAGATCCCCCTTCCGGTCGAATACCTCGGCGGCGCCATCGTCATCATCGGTGTCGCTGCGGTCAGCCTGGGTGACCGTCTTCTCGCGCGTTCGCAATCACGAACTCATCACCACGGAGGTACCACATGAACACATTCCTCGTCCTCGGGGGCACCGGGAAAGTCGGAGGTCGGCTGACGCGGGTCCTTCGTCGCTCAGGCAACGCGGTTCGGGTGGCCAGCCGTACGACGGGCGACGTCTTGTTCGACTGGCACAAGCCCGAAAGCTTCCGTGCTGCATTCGACGGCGTCGACGGCGTTTTCATCGTCGGTCCAGGATCGGCCACAGACTGGTCCGGGATTCTCACCAGGGTGCTGGACATCGCCCATGCGGCAGGCGTCAAGCATGCGGTGTTCCTTTCAGCACGAGGAGTCGAATTCCTCCCGGACGGAGCTGTCGCGAGAGCAGAACGCGCATTGATCGCAGGCCCCGTCGCATGGACGATCCTGCGCCCGACACACTTCGCCCAGAACTTCACTGAGGCGATGTTCGTGCCACAGAACGACGTCGTCATGCCCCCCGTCGGGAGTGGCGCGGAACCTTTCGTCGACGCCGAAGACATTGCCCTGGTCGCCGCAGAAGTGCTTACCGGTGAGAAGTGGCTCACCGAGACCATCGAGATCTCCGGTCCGGAAGCCGTCACCTTCGAAGACGCGGTCACGATTCTGGGCTCGGCGTCCGGTCGCTCCCTTCGATTTCAGGATGAGCCGCTTGAGCTGTACGCCGTGAGACTGCGTGAGGCCGCGACCCCGGAGGGATACATCACGTGGCGGCTGGCCATGCTCGAAGGCATCCGCCAGGGACAGGACGCGTATCTGAGCGACGGGATCCAGAAAGTGCTCGGCCGTCAGGGCACATCCTTCTCGGACTGGGCCGCTCGCGAGGCCGGATGAGCCGACCCAACGTGGCCACGATCGAGTGCAGGGAACCCGTTGCCCTGCCGCCTTCTCCTAACTGCGCCGGCGCCTGGTGCGGCGCGCGAGGAGCGATACGGCACCGAGCAGCAGCAGGATGGCGCCCGCGGCGAGCGCCGACTGCGGATCTGCACCAGTGGAGGCGAGGATGCCGCGCACCGTGAGGGCCACGGTCGCGACGATCGTGGACGGATCCGCGGTCGGGGAGATCGTGATCGTGTGTTCACCTGCGGCGGTACCCACCGGAATCGTCACGATGAGGGTCAGTGTGCCCGACGAGCTCGCCACGCCCTTGCCGAGGAAGACCGGAGCGGAGTGGAGGTCGGCCTCGTACCCGGTGCCCGGTGTGAGGCCTGTGACCGTCAGCGTGAGCGCCTGGCCCGGAGTCGCGGTCGTCACGGAGAGGGTGGCGACGGGCGTGGGCACGACGACCGGGATGGTGCCCGCCCACAGAGAGTGCCCGAAGCGGTTGCCATCATCGGTCCACAGCACCTGGCGCTGACCGTCGACCGTGGTCGAGACCGGTGCGACGGCGAAGCCCTCCAGGTTGTAGTTCGGGAGGTTCGCGGGACGGGCGTAGTAGTGGTCGACCGTGAAGTGTCCGTCGGTGCCGATCTTCAACAGGCCCGTCGCGTTGCCGCAGGTGTTGTCGCAGTGCGCCCAGATCTCCCCGAGGTCGGGGTCGAACTGGGCATCCATGACGCCGAGCAGCCCGCTCGAGACGTCTGCGACCCGCGTGAAGCTGTGATCGCTGCTCAGCGCATAGGCGATGAGGTGCCCTGTCTTCTCGACCGCTCCGAAGAACAGGCCCGGCAGAGCCTTGCCCGGGTAGTCGGCCGGGTCGTACAGCGCGCCGGCGTCGGTGCGGAAGCCCTGGCTCACCAAGAAGCTATCCGGCACATACGTGACGCCCTCGAAACCCAGGTTCGCGTCGGCAGCATCCGTGGGAGCGAAGCCGAGGTCCGATGTCAGCACCCACTGCTCGGTGGCGGTGAGAGTGGCATCCGCGGAGGTCGGATCGAACCTGAGGATCGAGTCGAGGGGCACGTTCGAGTTGTCGTTGTCACGCTCGGTCGTGACGTAGAGTGCACCGTCGGGTCCGACCGTCAGCCCCTCGCTGTCGGGTGCACCGGTTCCGCCGGGGAAACGGATGTCTTTGCCGGCGGCCCAGCCGTTGGCGGTGTCCTTGACCCAGGTGCCATCGGAGTTCAGCAGGCGGTAGACGTGGCTCTTGTTCTTCACCGCGTACAGCACGTTCGCGTTTGCCGGATCGAAGGCGAGACCGCTGAGGTCCTGACCGGACTCCGTCGTCACCCACGAGCACTGCGCATCGATCGTGGCCGGGCTCGGGTCGCCGGGCCAGGTGAGAGCCGAAGTCGGCACGGTGCCGGGGGCATCGCCCGAATCCTCGGTCTGGCAGGGCGCCTCGGGGGCCGCGCCGGTCGTGAGCGGGGGTACGCCGTCGGCGCAGGCGTTGACGTTGGAACCGCCGAAGCTCGCGCTCGGCACCTCGAGAAAGGCGTTCGAGCCGTCGGGACAGGCGGCGAGGGCCTTATAGGTGTGGTCGACGTTGACACCCTCGTCGACGCCGGCCTGGCCCGCGAGGTAGTCCAGCTCGTCGACGAGCGTGCCGTCCGGCGTGTAGACCTTCACGGCGTCACCACCGCTGCTGAGTCCCGCCGTCGACTGGAACACGCCGTAGCCACCCGCCGGGATGCTCGTCGAGAGCACGCCATTCACGTACAGGCCGGCCGAGAACACCGCGGCCGACATTGCCGGACCGCTGTCCACCTGCCTCCACCCGTCGAGACTCACGGTGTGGGTGCCCGTGTTGTAGAGCTCGATCGCATCCGACATGGTCGGCAGCGGTGCGAAGCCGATGCCGTCGTTGTCCGAGGTGATCTCGTTGATCACGACGTCGGCGTAGTTCGGGTCCGTCGGGGGTGGCGGCGTCGTTCCGCCACCAGGAGCGGTGTGGACGGTGGATGCCGCGTGGATGCCGAAGCTCGAAGCGCCGGGTGAGCCGACCGCGCCGTGCGCGCTGGTCCAGCTGGCCTCGGAGTCTCCCGCCGTCGAGATCGTCCAGCCGGTCGTGTCCGCCTTCGCGCCGAGATGCGCCGCGTCGACCCAGGCCGAGACACCCTTGGCCGAGAGGAAGCCCGACGCGTAAGTCATCGAGTCGGCCAGAGCATCGGCCGCGTTGTAGAGGTACATCGTCTTCGGACCCTTGCTGAGGGCGGTCGAGCCGTCGTTCACGACCTTCACCGAGTCGGAGAGGGCCCATTCAGCGCGGAACTCGGCCGGCGTGAGGTCAGTCACGATCGCCGACTCGCCCGGAGCGAGGACGCCGAAGTCCGACAGCGACACCGGGCCGGGCGCTGCGGCCGTCGTGGTGTACGACCATCCCGCCATGTCCGTTGGCGTCCGCCCGACGTTCGTCACCTCGACATACTCGCCGTCGCCGTTCGCTCCCGCGGCCAGGCCACCGTAGGCGAACTCCGTGATGGCGACGTCGGGCGCGGCCGTCGATCGCGAGGAGAGGGTCGAGATGCCCGGCGAGCCGACCGACTTCGTGGCGCTGGTCCAGCTGGCCTCGGAGTCTCCCGTCGTCGAGATCGTCCAGCCGGTCGTGTCCGCCTTCGCTCCAACATGCGCCGCGTCGACCCAGGCAGAGACGCCCTTGCCAGAGAGGAAGCCCGACGCGTAAGTCACGGAGTCCACCGTGGTGTTGCCCGCGTCGTAGAGGTAGATCGTCTTCGGGCCCTTGCTGAGGGCGGTCGAGCCGTCGTTCACGACCTTCACCGAATCGGTGAGGCCCCAGTCGCTGCGGAACTCGGCCGCCGTGACGTCGGTGACGATCGCCGACTCGCCCGGAGCGAGGGTTCCGAAGCCCGACAGCGACACCGTGCCAGGGGCCGCTGCGGTTCCGTACGCCCATCCCGTCATGTCCACCGGCGACGAGTCGAGGTTCGTGATCTCGACGTATTCGCCATCAC
>NZ_DASWPB010000142.1:0-4298 GCF_036404185.1 Lacisediminihabitans sp.
CGTCTCGATCTCGTCGCCGATCTGGATGTCGTTGAACTTACCGAGACCGATACCGGCCTCAAAGTCCGTCCGAACCTCGGTGACGTCGTCCTTGAACCGACGGAGCGACTCGATGGCGAGGTTGTCGCCGACGACGACGCCATCGCGGATGACCCGAGCCTTGTCGTTCCTCGTGATCGTCCCGGAGCGCACGATGACACCGGCGATGTTCCCGAACTTAGATGAACGGAAGATCTCCCGGATCTCGGCGACACCGGACTGGACCTCTTCGAATTCCGGCTTGAGCATGCCCTTGAGGGCGTTCTCCACGTCTTCGAGCGCCGCGTAGATGACCGAGTAGAAGCGCACGTCGACACCCTCGCTGGCCGCGCGGGCGCGGGCCTTCGGGTCCGGGCGCACGTTGAACCCGATAATGATCGCGTTGTCGACGGTCGCGAGGTTGACGTCGCTCTCCGTGACCGCGCCGACACCACGGTGGATGATGCGCAGCTGAACGCTGTCGTCCACCTCGATCTTGAGCAGCGACTCCTCGAGTGCCTCGACGGCACCGGACACGTCGCCCTTGATGATGAGGTTGAGCGACTCGACCTTGCCGTCTTCGAGGGCCTTGGTGAAGTCCTCGAGGCTGATCCGCTTGCGGCTGCGGGCGAGCAGGGCGTTGCGCTCCGCGGCCTCGCGCTTCTCGGCGATCTGACGGGCGGTCCGGTCATCGTCGGTGACGAGGAAGGTGTCGCCCGCGCGGGGAACGGAGGTGAGCCCGAGCACCGACACCGGCCTGGCCGGAGTGGCCTGGACGACGTTCGTGCCGTTCTCATCGAACATCGCACGCACCCGGCCATAGGCCGTTCCAGCGACGATCGCGTCCCCCACCTCGAGGGTCCCCGACTGGATGAGCACCGTCGCGACGGCACCGCGCCCCTTGTCGAGCTTGGCCTCGATCGCGACACCGCGCGCATCCTTGTTCGGGTTGGCGCGCATGTCGAGCCCGGCATCGGCTGTCAGCAGCACGGCGTCGAGGAGCTCGGGGATGCCGACCTTGTTGAGCGCCGACACGTCGATGAACATGGTGTCTCCACCGTATTCCTCCGCGACCAGACCGAACTCGGTGAGCTGCTGGCGCACCTTGGCGGGGTTCGCCCCCTCCTTGTCGATCTTGTTCACGGCGACGACGATGGGCACGTTCGCGGCCTGGGCGTGGTTGAGCGCCTCGATCGTCTGCGGCATGATGCCGTCGTCCGCCGCGACCACGAGGATCGCGATGTCGGTGACCTGCGCGCCTCTGGCACGCATGGCAGTGAACGCCTCGTGACCGGGGGTGTCGATGAAGGTGATGGCCCGCTCGATGCCGTCGTGCTCCGTGATGACCTGGTAGGCGCCGATGTGCTGCGTGATCCCACCGGCCTCGCCGGCGACGACGTTGGCGTTGCGGATCGCGTCGAGAAGACGCGTCTTTCCGTGATCGACGTGGCCCATGACGGTGACGACGGGCGGCCGGGCGACGAGATCGTCGTCCGTCTCGTCCTCGAGCTCCTGGTCGAGGTCGAGGTCGAAGCCGGCGAGCAGCTCGCGGTCCTCGTCCTCCGGGGAGACCATCTCGATCTTGAAGCCGAGCTCCTCGCCGAGGATCTCGAAGGTCGCCTCATCGAGCGATTCCGTCGCGGTGGCCATCTGTCCCAGGTGGAACAGCACGGTCACCAGGTTGCCGGGGCTCGTGTCGATCTTGTCGGCGAAATCGGTGATGGATGCGCCGCGACGAAGACGAATGGACGTCTTGCCGTCGCCGCGGGGGACGCTGACGCCGCCGAGCGACGGAGCCTCGCGCAGCTCGAACTCTGCCCTCTTCGTCCGCTTGGACTTGCGAGCCTTGCTCTTGCCGCCACCACGACCGAAGGCGCCTGCCGTGCCGCCGCCCGGTCCACGACCGCGACCGCCGCCGCCCGCGGGCCGGTTGGGGCCGAAGTTCGAGCCGGGGGCACCGGCGGGAGCTCCACCGGGGCGGAATCCACCGGCACCCGCGGGGCGCGGGCCGCCGGGACGGAAACCGCCGCCTGCACCGGCCGGACGCTGGCCGAAGCCGCCCGGGCGCTGTCCCTGGCCGGGTCCGCCGGGACGCGGGGCGCCTGGGCGGGGAGCGGAGGGGCGCGGGATGCCCGTCGGCGAGGCCGCCGGCCGGGTGTTCATGCCCTGGGTGCTGGCATAGGGGTTGTTGCCTGGACGCGGGGCGCCGGGACGCTGCATGCCCTGGGTGCTGGCGAACGGGTTGTTGCCCGGACGCGCCGCTCCCGGACGGGGGATAGAGCCCTCGGCGGACGGCGCGGCGGGAGCCGGCTTCTCCGGAGCGGCAGGGGCCGCGGGAGCGGGGGCCGACGGTGCCGCGGCCACGGGGGTCGGGGCCGGTGCGGCGGGAGCCGGCCGGGGCGCCGGCGCGGGAACGGCCGGGGCGGCCTGCTTTTCTGGCGCCTTGATGCCATCGGCCTCGAGCGCAGCCCTGAGCTTGCGCGCTACCGGTGGTTCGATGCTCGAAGAGGGTCCCTTGACGAATTCGCCCATTTCCTTGAGCTTCTCAAGGGCCTTCTTGCTGTCAATGCCGAGTTCTGTGGCGATCTCGTGCACGCGTGGTTTTGCCACTGTTCTCCTTCTCGGGCCAACTCCCGACAAGGAGGAAGCCGTTAGTTACGGACGGGTCTCATTTCGAGCCGCTCATTAGAGGATGCTCATTTAAATCGTGCTCATTAGTTGGTCACTATGCCGTTCAGCCTGTTCTTCAAGAAACCTTCGTTGGAGGTTCCGACTGGTGTGAGTGGTAGTGCTGGTAGAGGTCATCCGCATCGAGGACGCCGGCGACTCGAAGCGCGCGGCCGAAGGCCTTGCGTTTGATCGAGGTTTCGACGCATTCGAGGGTGGGATGCACCCAGGCGCCTCGACCGGGAAGGCTCGCGGACGGATCCGCAATTACCCTGCCGTCTCGCGCGACCACCCTCAGTAGCGAGGATTGGCCTGCACGCCTACGGCAGCCGAGGCACGTTCTTACGGGCTCCATCTTATCCCTTCCACAACGCCGGGCCGTGCCGGGCTATTCCACGAGCCGGACCGGGCAGCCGCCGGGAGGCGGTCCTCTAGTCGGTCTCGAGGATGGAGTCGGGCTGGATGTCGATCCTCGCACCCGTGAGCTTGGCGGCGAGACGGGCGTTCTGGCCCTCCTTGCCGATCGCGAGGGAGAGCTGATAGTCGGGGACGAGGGCGCGGACGGCCTTCGTCGATGCGTCGATGACGTAGGAGGAGGTGACCTTGGCCGGCGACAGGGCGTTGGCGACGAAGGTCGCGAGATCCTCGTTGTAGTCGACGATGTCGATCTTCTCGTTGTTGAGCTCCGCCGTCACGGCGCGCACCCGCTGCCCGAGCTCGCCGATGCAGGCGCCCTTGGCGTTGACTCCCGGCTCGTTGGCCTTGACCGCGATCTTGGTGCGGTGCCCTGCCTCGCGGGCGAGGGAGACGATCTCGACGACCCCGCTGGCGATCTCGGGCACCTCGAGCGCGAAGAGCTTGCGGACGAGCGAGGGATGCGTCCGCGAGACGGTGATCTGCGGGCCCTTGAGCCCCTTGCTGACGCTGGTCACATAGACCCGGATGCGCGAGCCGTGCGCATAGTCCTCGCCGGGAACCTGCTCCTCCGGCGGCAGGATCGCCTCGACGGTGCCGAGATCGACGTGGATCATCCGCGGGTTCGGTCCCTGCTGGATGACACCGGCGACGATGTCGCCCTCGCGACCCTTGAACTCGCCGAGCACCTTGTCGTCGCCGATGTCGCGCAGTCGCTGGTTGATGACCTGCTTCGCCGCGAACGCGCCGATCCGGCCGAAATCGCTCGGGATGTCCTCGGCCTCGCCGATGACCTCGCCGTCGTCGTTCAGCTCCGGGACGAAGATGTGCACGGACCCGGTCTTGCGGTCCAGCTCGACCCTCGCCACGGGGTTGCCGTCCTTGGCCTCCGCGGCACCGGTGTGCTTGAGATAGGCCGTGAGAATCGCCTGCTCGATGATCGCCACGAGTTCGTCGAAGGGAATTTCGCGTTCGCGCTCCATGAGGCGCAGCACGCTCAGATCAATTTCCACCCGAGGGCCTCCACTATTCAGCTAGTCCGTCGTCCACGAAACCGCGCGCACGACGTATCCCTCTACGGTACCCGACCGCGCAGCACGACAGAACGCAATTTCGCCGCCCGCGCACCTCCGGGCGCCCGACGGGCGCCCGATCCCGCGCTCCGCGAGCGCTCGACTGTCACGAACTGCTCTCCGCGG
>NZ_DASWPB010000143.1:0-3090 GCF_036404185.1 Lacisediminihabitans sp.
GGTGATGCGGTCACGCTCCGTCGCGAGCAACTCGAAGGCCTCAGGAGAGCCGTGGCCGGTATCGACGCAGGGCAGCAGCTGCACGATGGTGCGGCTGGGCAGACCGGCGGTGAAGAACTGCTGGATCAGCCGGACGCGTTCCACGGCCGACTCCGGGTAACTCCGCTGGCCGCTGGCGGTGCGTTCCGACGGGAGCAGTCCCTGCTCTTCGTAGTAGCGGAGGGCTCTGGTGCTGACCCCCGCCTGGTGTGCGACATCGCCTATCCGCATCCGTGCCCTCCTGTGGTCCCGCTCCGGGATCCCGACTTGACCTTGACGTCAATGTGAACTCTTAGAGTAGTCGAGACCGGGCCGGACGCGCCCCGTCGAATCCACGAACACCTCTGCAGGAAGCAGCCAATCCATGAATGTCACCGATCAGATCGCCCTCGTCACCGGAGCCAACCGCGGTATCGGCCGCCAGTTCGTCCTCGAACTGCTCGAGCGCGGGGCGAGCAAGGTCTATGCAACGGCTCGGCGACCCGAGACACTCGACTTCGACGACAGCCGGGTCGTACCGCTGCACCTGGATCTGGTCGACCCCGGGTCCGTCGTCGCGGCCGCGGCGGCCGCGCGCGATGTGACCCTTCTTGTCAACAATGCCGGCATCTCGACCGGTGCCGCCCTCGTGACGGGGGACCTCGACGAGGTGCGTCGCGAGATGGACACGCACTTCTGGGGCACCCTTCGCGTGATCCGCGCGTTCGCTCCCGTCCTCGCGGTGAACGGCGGCGGCGGGATCGTGAATGTGCTGTCGGCGCTGTCGTGGTTCGCGACGCCCAGCAGCGGGTCGTACTCCGCCGCCAAGGCCGCGGAGTGGAACATGACCAACGGTGTGCGTCTTGAACTCGCCGCTCAGGGCACCCTCGTGCAGGGCGTCCTCCTCGGCGCCGCCGACACGGACATCTCTGCAGGCTACGACGGGCCCAAGATCGATCCCCGGGAGGTGCCGCGCCGCTCTCTCGACGGCCTGGCCGTCGGATCGATCGAGGTGATCGTCGATGACTGGACGGCGATGGTAAAGGCGTCGCTCGCGGGCGACCCCGCCACGTTCTACGCGCAGATGGCGGAGCTGCTCAGCGTCGACTGAGCGAGAGTGTGCCCGTCGCTGCGACGGGAGTCTCACGCTCCGCCGAGCGACGCCTGTTCTCCTATCGGGGTGGCAACGGTCGAGGCGAGCATGGCGAGCTTGTCGGCATCAGCGGTGCCTGCATCGGCGTGATACACGGCGATGGTCAGGTTGCTGGCCTCCCCCACGATCAGTTTCTCGCGGTTGAGGTGCAGCTCGCCGACGAGCGGATGTTGCAAGCGCATGAGCGCGCCCGTTCGTCCGCCGATGTCGTGGCGTCCCCAGAGCCTCCGGAAGCGGGGACTGGCAAGGGAGAGCTGACCGACCAGCTCGATGAAACGCGGGTCGTCGAGCTGCGTCCCGACGGATTGCCGGAAGGAGGCGACGATCCCCTCGGTGGCGAGGTCCCAGTCCAGGAACAGGTCGCGCTCGTCCGGGTCGAGGAACACGTCGCGGAGGCGGTTGGCGCCGACGATCAGTCGCGGCGAGATGGCGGTCGCCAGGGGGTTGGCGACGAGGACATCGAGGTAGCGGCCCTCGACGAAAGCGGGCAGCGGAAGGGCCGCGATGAGCTTCTGCACTCCGGACGGGACGACCTCCCGCCGCGGGCGCCGCCGCCCGGTGCGGCTCTTCTCCGCCGCGAGACCGAGGAGATAGGTCAGACTCTCGTCGTCGAGCCGCAGGACGCGAGCAATGGCCTCGAGCACCTGGGCGGAGGGGTGTTGGTAGCGGCCCTGCTCGAGCCGAAGGTAGTACTCGTTGCTGATCCCGGCGAGCATCGCGACCTCTTCACGCCGGAGCCCAGGAACCCGACGGACACCGCCGACGGTGATCCCGGCCTGTTCCGGGGTCACCAGCTCGCGGCGGGCGCGCAGGAACTCGCCCAGCGGAGTCGATGATTCGGTCACCCTCCCACGGTAGACCGAGACCCCTCTCCGACGGTGGTCGCGGGACTACCAGTATCCGGGCGGTACTGGCGGCACCCCGTCGGAGGGGCGAGTGTCGAATCAGACAAGACATCCACCGATTCGAAAGAGGCCCATGCCAGACATCACAGTTCTCGTGACCGGAGGCTCCGGTTTCATCGCGGGCCATTGCATCGTGCAGTTGCTCGCGGCGGGCTATCGGGTCCGCACCACGATCCGCTCGCTGGACCGCGCGGCCTCCGTCCGATCCGTCCTCGTCGACGCGGGGATGGCACGCGACGCCGATCTGACCTTCGTCGCCGCCGACCTGACACACGACGACGGCTGGGCCGAGGCGATGCGCGATGTCGATTACGTGCTGCACGTGGCCTCTCCCGTGCGGCCCGGGCACGTCGAGGACGAGAACGACCTCATCGTCCCGGCACGCGAGGGCACCCTGCGGGTGCTGCGCGCCGCCCGTGACGCCGGCGTCAGACGGGTCGTGCTGACCTCCGCGTTCCACGCCGTCAGCTGGGGTCACCCCCGCGACGAGCACGTCTTCACCGAGACAGACTGGACCGTCCTCGATGGTCCAGGCGTCGACGCCTACGGCAGGAGCAAGACCCTGGCAGAACGGGCCGCATGGGACTTCATGAAGGACACGACCGGACCGATGGAGCTGGTCACGATGCTCCCGGTCGCCGTCATGGGACCGGTCATGGGCGACAACATCTCCGGTTCGAACCACATCGTCCAGAGCATGCTCAACGGCGACATGCCCGCCTTCCCGCACCTGTTCATCCCGATCGTCGACGTCCGCGACGTCGCGGCGGCGCACATCCTCGCCATGACGACCCCGGATGCCTCCGGTCAGCGGTTCCTGCTGTCCAGCGGACCGGCGATCGAGATGAAGGACATCGGTGCGACGATCAGGGCAGACCTCGGCCCGGCGGCGGAGAAGGTGCCCACCCGGACGATCCCGAACATCGTCGTGCGTCTCGGCTCCCCGTTCTCCCCCCGGTTCCGATCCATCGCACCCGACCTCGGCTACGCCAAGAGGACCTCCAACGAGAAGGC
>NZ_DASWPB010000144.1:0-18159 GCF_036404185.1 Lacisediminihabitans sp.
GGCGGGCAGCGCATCCGTCGTCGTCCGATGACCGGCCTTCTCCGGGGCCGACAGCAGGACGATCGAGGTCACGATCGCGGCCGCCGCGACGACGGAGGCGGCCGAGACGAGGACGATCCGCGCGATTCGCATGATGCCTCCCATCATCCCGTGGGCAGCCGGTTAAACTGCTGGCATGGCTGATCCAACCTTTGACATCGTGAGCAAGGTCGACAAGATGGAGGCCGACAACGCCCTCCACCAGGCGCAGAAGGAGATCGCCCAGCGCTACGACTTCAAGAACGTCGGCGCGAGCGTCGACTGGAGCGGGGAGAAGCTCCTGCTCAAGGCCTCGTCGGAGGATCGGGTGAAGGCGGTCCTCGAGGTGCTCGAGACCAAGTTCATCAAACGCGGCATCAGCCTGCGCAGCCTGGACGCCGGCGAACCGTTCCCCTCCGGCAAGGAGTACCGCATCGAGGTATCGCTGAAGAACGGGATCTCCTCGGAGGACGCGAAGAAGATCTCCAAGCTCATCCGCGACGAGGGCCCGAAGAGCGTGAAGGCGCAGATCCAGGGCGACGAGCTCCGGGTCACCTCGAAGAGCAGGGACGATCTCCAGTCGACGATGGCGCTGCTGAAGGGGGCGGACCTGGAGGTCGACCTCCAGTTCGTGAACTTCCGTTAGCGTTAGGCGTCACGGCATCCTGACTGGGGGATAGATGTTCACGACCGTCATCGGCACCATCGTCTTCGTCGCCGACGTCATCATCCGGATCTTCGCGGTCATCTACGTTCCCCAGAACCGCAAGCCGCAGACGGCGATGGCGTGGCTGCTGGCGATCTTCCTCATCCCGTACGCGGGCATCCTGTTGTTCCTGCTCATCGGCAGCACCAGGCTGCCGAGACGCCGCAGGAACAAACAGCTCGAGATCAACCGGTACATCCTCGAGACGACGGAGGGCATGGACGACGTCGTCCGGGATCACAGTTTCCCCTCCTGGCTGAACCCCATCGTCGAGCTCAACCGCACCCTGGGGTCGATGCCGCTCGTCGGCGGCAACAACGCCAAGCTCTACACCGAGTACTCGGAGTCGCTGGCCGCCATGACGGAGGCGCTCGGCGAGGCGAGGAAGTTCGTCCACGTCGAGTTTTACATCATCGCCTGGGATCAGACGACCACACCCTTCTTCAATGCCATGGAGGCGGCGGTGCGGCGCGGAGTGACGGTGCGGGTCCTCCTGGACCACGTCGCGTCGCTGCGATCGCCGCACTACGGCAGGACCATCCGCAAGCTGCGGCGCATCGGGGTCACCTGGCGGCTGATGCTCCCCGTCCAACCGCTGCGCGGCAAATACCAGCGCCCCGACCTCCGCAACCACCGCAAGCTCCTCATCATCGACGGGGTCGCCGCGTTCACCGGCTCGCAGAACATGATCGACCGCAGCTACAACAAACGCGGCAACCGCCGCCGCGGGTTGCAGTGGAAGGACCTCATGGTGCGGTTCGAGGGCCCGGTCGCCGCCGGCATCAACGCCCTCTTCGTCACCGACTGGTACAGCGAGACCAACGAGCTGCTCACCAGGGAGGCGACTCCGGTACCGGAGGAGAAGCGCGAGAACGCGATGGATGCCCAGGTCGTGCCGAGCGGGCCCGGTTTCGCCCTCGAGAACAACCTCCGGCTCTTCAACGCGCTCGTCTACAGCGCCCAGGAGCGGGTGATCATCACGAGCCCCTACTTCGTGCCGGACGACTCCATGCTGTACGCGATCACGAACGCCGCCTACCGGGGTCTGGACGTTCAGCTCTTCGTCTCCGAGATCGGCGATCAGCCGGTGGTGTTCCACGCCCAGCGGAGCTACTACGAGGCGCTCCTGCGCGCCGGTGTGCGGATCTGGCTCTACCGGGCGCCCACCGTGCTGCATGCAAAGCATTTCACGATCGACGACGACGTCGCGGTCGTCGGCTCGAGCAACATGGACATGCGCTCGTTCAGCCTCAACTTCGAGATCTCGGTGATGATGCACGGCGGCGACATCGTGCGGCGCCTGCGCGATGTCGAGCAGAGCTATCGCGAGCAGAGCACCGAGCTCTTCCTCGAGCACTGGCTCGAACGCTCGCTGTTCGTGAAGGTGCTGGACAACACCGCTCGGCTCACGGCGACGGTGCAGTAGCGGCTTCGCCCGGCCGCGACACCGCGACCATGTCCTCCCTGGGCACGACCTTGATCCGCTCGCGGCCCTCGGCCTCGCCGAGGGACCGCTCGTGCCGGTCGAGCCGGTGCCAGCCGTCGAGATCCGTGTACTCGACCCCGCGATCGCGCAGCAGCTCCACCACCGACTCCTCGTCGGGATGTGCGGGCGCCCACCAGCTGGCCTGGTCGGTCATCAGGTTCTTGATCGTCTCCATGGCGTCGCTCTTGGTGTGCCCGATCAGGCCGACGGGACCGCGCTTGATCCAGCCCGTCGCGTAGACCCCGTGCACCTGCTGGTCCTGGTCATCCAGCACCTGCCCCTCGCGATTGGGGATGACGCCGCGCCTCTCGTCGAAGGGGATGCCCTCCAGCGGCGACCCGAAATAGCCGACCGCCCGGTAGATGGCCTGGACCGGCAGCTGCCGGAACTCGCCGGTTCCGCGCACCCCGCCCTCGCCGTCCGGCTCGGTGCGCTCGTATCGCAGCCCCTCGACGGAATCGGTGCCCAGCACCTCCGCCGGCCTCGCATAGAAATGCAGGTGCAGACGCCGGGAGGCCTGGCCGGTCTCCCGCTCCCTCCACTGCGAGAAGACCTTGTCGATCACGAAGACCTGCTTGTTGCTGGCGATCGCCGCCCGGGAGGCGTCGTCGTAGTCGAAGTCCTCGTCGTAGACGATCATGTCGACGCCGCGCAGCTCGCCGAGCTCCCGCAGCTCCAGCGGTGTGAACTTCACCTGCATCGGCCCACGCCGGCCGAACACGTGCACATCGGTGACGGGAGAGGCGGCCAGCCCCTCGTAGACGTTCGCGGGGATCTCCGTGGGCAGCAGATCGTCGGCGTGCTTGGCGAGGATGCGCGCGACATCGAGCGCGACGTTGCCGTTTCCGATGACGGCGACCTCCTTCGCCTCAAGCGGCCACTGCCTCGGGAAGTCCGGGTGCCCGTCGTACCAGCTCACGAAGTCGGCGGCGCCGTAGCTTCCGGGAAGGTCGATGCCCGGGATATCGAGGTCGGCGTCGCGGGTGGCCCCGGTCGCGAAGATGACCGCGTTGTAGTGCTGCTTGAGATCGTCGAGGGTGATGTCGCGCCCATAGAGCACATTGCCGAACAGGCGGATCCGGCCGGTGTCGAGCACGTCTCGCAGCGCGCCGATGATGCCCTTGATCCGCGGGTGGTCAGGGGCGACCCCGTATCGCACGAGACCGTAGGGGGCCGGCAGCTGCTCGAACAGGTCGATGGAGACGTCGAAGCTCCGCTCCGCCTTCAACAGGATGTCCGCGGCGTAGATCCCGGCAGGGCCGGCGCCGACGATGGCGAGTCTCAGGGTGGTCACGATGGGTCCTTTCGGGGCATGGTTTCGCGGCGCTCGACGCGCGAGCCGTTCGTGCCGCGGTTCAGTTCGAGCGCTCGACGATCGATTCGGCGAACCGGGTCAGGGCCTTCTTGACCGGTCCGCGCGGCAGCGGGGCGATGGATTCCACGGCCTCCCTGGACCAGTGGCGCGCCTCATCGAGGGTCTTGCGGGTGACGTCGTGCCCACGCAGCTGGGCGATCGCGGCATCGAAGTCCGCGTGGTCGGCGGTCGCGGAGGCCGTCTCCACATCGTGTTCGATGCGGGCGAGCAGCTCCGCCGCATCCGTATCGGTCTCGGCCAGCTCGCGCAGATACAGCAGCGGAAGGGTCGAGACGCCGGAGAGCAGGTCGGTTCCGGCGACCTTGCCGGTGCTCTCCACCTCGGGGGAGAGGTCGATCACGTCGTCGACGAGCTGGAAGGCGATGCCCACCTTCTCCCCGAACTCCGTCACCGCCGCCCGGTACTCCCTGGGCGCCTCGCCGAAGATGACCCCCATCTGGGCCGATGCCGAGATGAGCGACCCGGTCTTATCGGCCAGCACCTGCAGGTAGTGGGCGATCGGGTCCTCGCCGCCCTGCGGACCAACGGTCTCGTGCAGCTGGCCGATGCAGAGACGCTCGAAGGTGTCGGCCTGCAGCATGATGGCCTCTTCGCCGAGCCTCGACATGAGCTTGCTCGCCCTGGCGAACAGCAGGTCCCCGGTGAGGATGGCCACGGAGTTGCCCCAGACGTTCTGGGCGCTCGGCACTCCCCTGCGCATGTTCGCCTCGTCCATCACGTCGTCGTGATAGAGGGAGGCGAGATGGGTGATCTCCAGCGCCTCGGCGGCCGCGACCACCTCAGGGTTGTTTCCCGTGCCCAGCTGGGCGGTGAGCAGGGTGAGGGTGGGCCGCACCCGTTTGCCACCCGCCTGCAGCAGGTACCGGCTGGTGACATCCGCGAGGTCGTCCGCGAAGGACATCTCGCGGGCGAGGCCCTCCTCGACGGCGTCGAGGCCCAGCTCGATCGCGTCGACGAATCGACGTTCCTTCGGCGAGGAGAACAGCCGCTCCGCGATGCCGAGGGCGGACGCCAGACTGGTGCTGCGCCCGGCGGTGGGCAGGCTGGGGGTCACTTGTCTCTACCTAACCGTGTGCGATGTGCCGACGAAACCCTACGGCTTCGACGCCGCCGCGTCTTCTGGCTCGTGGTCGGCCGAGGGGGTGACCACGGCGGACTCGGTCGATCGGGGGGAGGAGGCGCGCGGGACCGGCTTGCGGCCGCGGTGCAGGGCGACGACGCCGACCGTCAGGTTGCGGTAGGCGACGCGGGTGAACCCCGCTCCGCGAAGCCACTGGCTGAGGGTGACCTGATCCGGCCACTCCCTGATGGAGTCGGCGAGATAGCTGTACGCCTCGGAGTTCGAGCTGGTCACGTCGACGATCGTCGGCATCACGTACTTCATGTATGCCGAATAGCCGGCACGGAAGATGGCCCGCGGCGGCTTGGAGAACTCGCAGATCACGAGACGGCCGCCCGGCTTCAGCACCCGGAACATCTCCGCGAGCGCCTTCTTCGGGTCCTCGATGTTCCGCAACCCGAAGGAGATGGTGACGGCGTCGAACTCGTCGTCCTCAAACGGCAGGGCCATGGCGTCGGCGACGACGAAGGTGATGCCGGGATGCTTGCGCCGGCCGACCTCGATCATGCCGGCGGAGAAGTCGACCGCCACGACCTCGGCACCGCTCTTGGCCAGCGCGGCGGAGCTCGTCCCGGTCCCCGCGGCGATGTCGAGCACACGCTCGCCCCGCCGGGGCGCCACCGCCTTGACGGTCGCGATCCGCCAGACGAGCGAGTTGCCCACCGAGAGAACGGAATTCGTGCGGTCGTAATGCTTGGCGACCCCGTCGAACATCTCGGCAACCTCTTCGGGTTGCTTGCTCAGATCTGCCTTGGCCACGCGCCCAAGTCTAGTTCAGGGAAGAGCCCGCCCAGCAGGCTCTCGCAGAGGGCGGGATAGTCTTTCTGACGTGACCGGTACCGAACGTGTGATCCCGTCGCTGACCGTCGAGACGACGGAGACCGGGGATCCGGGACCGCTCGTCCCGCTGCTCGATCGTGCGCATCCGCTGCTGTGGACACGCAGAGGCTTCGGACTGGTCGGCCTCGGCGAGGCCCTGCGCCTCGAGTTCTCCGGCCCCACGAGGATGACGGATGCCGCGGCGGTCTGGCGACGGGTCGCCGCCGCCGCCCGGATCACCGATCCCCTCGACCGCACCGGCACCGGACTGGTCGCCCTCGGCAGCTTCGCCTTCTCGGAGCACTCCTCGCAGACGAGCCTGCTCATCGTCCCCTCCGTCGTCATCGGCCGGGACCACGACCGCAGCTGGGTGACCAGGATCGCGGTGGGCGAGGCCGACCTGCCCACGGCTCCCCCGGCCGATCCCGTCGACGGCGGCTATCGGGTGGAATTCGGCCCGGGGTCGATGTCGGCCGAGGGCTACCGGGACGCCGTCGCGACGGCCGTCACCCGCCTCAGGGGCCACGAGCTGAGCAAGGTGGTGCTCGCCCGCGACCTGGTCGGGCTGCTGCCCGACGGCGCGGATCTCCGCGCGGTCATCGCCGCGCTCGACCTCGCCTATCCCGACTGCTGGACCTTCGCGGTCGACGGGTTCATCGGCTCCAGCCCAGAGACCCTGGTCAGCGTCGACGACGGGACGGTGTCGGCGAGGGTGCTGGCCGGCAGCGCGGCGCGAGGGACGGATGCCCGGTCCGACCAGGACGCGGCCACGGCGCTGGCGACCTCGAGCAAGGACCAGGACGAGCATCAGTACGCGGTCCAGAGCGTGCTGGCCGCGCTGCGCAGGCACAGCCCGAACGTCATGGCGAGCGAGATCCCGTTCACGCTGCGGCTCCCGAACCTCTGGCACCTCGCGAGCGATGTCGAGGGCGACCTGACCGACGGCTCGACCTCGCTCGACCTCCTCGCCGCTCTGCACCCGACCGCGGCCGTCGCTGGCACCCCGACCGAGGACGCCCTGCGCCTCATCGAGGAGCTCGAGCCCTTCGACCGCGGCCGCTACGCCGGACCGGTCGGCTGGGTGGGCGCCGACGGAGACGGCGAGTGGGCCGTCGCCGTGCGCAGCGCCCAGGTGACCGCTGGCCGGATCACGGCCTATGCGGGAGCCGGCATCGTCGCGGAGTCGGTCCCGGAGCGCGAGCTGCTGGAGACGAGGATGAAGTTCCGTCCGATCGTCGAGGCGCTCAGCTGAGATCCAGCCTGGCCTTCTGTGCCTCCACGTCGTAGTCCACGGCGGGCCAGCGCGGATCCAGCCCCCTGAGCGTCTCGAGCAGCAGCCGCTGAACGGCGATCCTCGCGTACCACTTGCGGTCCGCGGGCACCACGAACCACGGCGCATCCGCGGTCGAGGTGTTGATCAGCGCCAGCTGATAGGCCTCCTGATACCGCGGCCAGAGTGCACGCTCGTCGAGATCGCCCGGGTTGAACTTCCAGCGCTTCTCCGGCCGCTCCAGCCGGTCGGCGAGGCGGGCCTTCTGCTCGTCGGCGTCGATGTGCAGCATCACCTTCACGAGGGTCGTCCCGCTCGCGACCAGCTCGGCCTCGAAGTCCCGGATCTGCTTGTATCGTCGTTCGATGACGGCCGGCTCGACGAGCTCCCGCACCCGGGCGATCAGCACGTCTTCGTAGTGCGATCGGTCGAAGGCGCCGATGAAGCCGGGCTGGGGCAGCTGCCTCCGCACCCGCCAGAGGAAATCGTGGCTGAGTTCCTCCGGCGTGGGCTTCTTGAAGGCGTGCACCGAGAGGCCCTCCGGGCTGATGCCCGCGATCACGTGCTCGAAGATGCCGCCCTTGCCCGCCGTGTCCATGGCCTGCAGCACGAGCAGCACCGACCGCCTGCCACCGACCACGCTCTCGGCCCAGAGCCGCTCCTGGAGCTCGTTGACCGTCTCGTGGGTGGCCGCGAGCACGGCCTCGCCGGCCTTCTTGCCCCCGGAGAACCCGGGCGTCGAGGAGGTGTCGACCGCCGCGAGCACGAATCCGGGGCGAACGGTGAGGAGGGTGCTCGGTTCCGCGGTCCAGGCTGGTTTCGACATGCCCCGATGCTACGCGCGGGGAAGAGGGACTTCGATGATGGTCTGACCGGCCGTCACGGACAGCGCCTCATCGAGCTGACCACGGTTGGCCGCCAGGCGGTGACCCCAGCCGTAGGCTTCCGCGAGTTTGCCGAGATCGACGGACTGCGGCGTGTAGAGCACCCGGTCGAAGGCGGTGCTCGGCGCCGTGTCGGCGACCTCGAGTCCGTCGAAGATCGTCCCGCCGCCGTCGTTGCCGACGATGACCTGGATGCGCGGACGCGGCTCTCCGGTGCCGAACAGCAGCGAGCCGACGTCGTGCAGGGTGGCGAGGTCGCCCAGCAGCACGCGGGTGACTCCCGCCGTTCCGGTCCCCGCCTGGCTCGCCAGCGCGATGCCGATGGCTGTGGCGATGGTGCCGTCGATGCCGGCGAGTCCGCGGTTGGCGTGGGCCGGGATCCTCTTGCCTGGCAGGATGCCGTCGGCGACCCGGATCAGCCGGGAGGCGCCGAAGACCAGGCGGTCGTGCGGCCAGCTCGACCGCCAGACGCTCTCCACGAGCATCCGTCTCGTCACGGGCTCTCGGAACGCGGCGAGCTGCTCGCGGGCGAAGGCGCCGGGGCGATCGGCACCGGTCCCGGCGGGCGCCGGTTCGGTCGTCTCGAGCCCCCGGTCGAGCAGCCGACGGCTCGCCTGCACCCAGCGGCCGGTCCAGGCCCTGGCCGAGGCCGAGTCGTCGCGGTCGCCGACGCGAACGGCCGCGTCCGAGAAGCTTGTGGCCCGCCTGCCGGGGTTGTAGGCCTCCGCCGCCGAGCTCATGATGACGTGGGTCTCCACGTCGGGGCGCTGGAGAAGCTGGGGGATCTCACGGCTGAGAGTGGGATGCCCGAAGACGATCGCCCGCCGCACGCGTCCGCCGAACTCCGGATCGCGAAGCAGCTCCCGGTAGGCGACGACGAGGTTCGGACCGAATCGGGATCCGCTCGACACCTCGGCGAGCAGCGGAACGCCCAGCGAGCTTGCGAGGGCCTCGGCCTCCGGACCGGCTCCGGAGCCGGCGATGACCACGGTGCCCGGCGCCGACTCGAGGTGCAGTACCCGCCGCGGCGGGGCATCCGGCCACGCGTGCGTCTTCAGCTCGGGCAGCCTGCCGACCGGGCCGGAGAGGGGTTCCCGGAAGGCGAGGTTGAGCTGCACCGGCCCCGGCCGGGAGGAATGACCGGCCGCCGCCGCATAGGCCTCGTGAGCGAGCTCCCCCGGATAGTCGGGGTCGAAGCCGGTCTCGCTCGGAGCCTCCACCTCGCGCAGCCAGCCGACCGCCGACCCGAAGATGCCGAGCTGGTCGGTCGTCTGGTTGGAGCCGATGCCGCGCAGCTCGGGTGGCCGATCGGCGGTCAACAGGATGAGCGGCACCCCGGAGTGGTGCGCCTCGAGCGCCGCGGGATGCAGGTTGGCCACGGCGGTTCCCGACGTCGTCGCCAGGATGACCGGCGTGCGGGTCTCCACCGCCAGGCCAAGGGCAAGGAAGCCCGCAGACCGCTCGTCGATCCGCACCCGCAGGCGCACCCGCCCTGCCTCCTCATAGGCGGCCGCGGCGAGCGCGAGCGCCTGCGACCGGGAACCCGGGCAGAGCACGATGTCACGGACACCCCGCCGGATGAACTCCCCGAGCAGCGCGACCGAGAAGTCGGTCGCCGGATTGGGCCCTGCCACTAGCTCTTGGGTTTGTCTTGGTCGTCGTCGAGCTCCGCCAGTCTCGCCTCGAGCTCGCGGATGCGCTCCTCCCGCGCCTTGTCCTCGCCGAGTCGACGGAGGAAGGCGGGGTCGTCATCGGGAGCGACCATGCCCCCGTGCTGCGCCTGGACCGGCCGGCCGGCCGAGCGCTCCTTGCCGAGGGCGAACCAGAGGATCCCGCCGAAGGGCGAGAGCAGCACGATGAGGACGGCCCAGAGGATCTTCGGCAGCGCCCGCACGTTCTCGTCCCTGGTACGGATGCAGTCGACGAACGCGAAGATCGTGAACGCGAGAAACACGAGTACGAGAATTAATTCGACCCTGGCCATGTCTCGAATTCTAAGCCGCTAACCTGCGCACCGCGGACGAGTCCTCCGGCGCAGCACCGCGGGGCGCCCGGCGCCGGGTGCCTAGACTGGAGCGGTGAAATCGTCTCGCCAGTGGGTCATCTACTCGCTCATCCGCCTCGGCATCTTCGCGGTCGCCCTGGCGCTGCTTTTGATCCTCGGCATCAACGTCTGGATCGCGGCGATCGGCGCCGCCATCATCGGTTTCTGCATCTCGTACATCTTCCTCAGGGGACCCCGCGATGCGGTGGCGCGCACGATGGTCAAGGCGAAGGCCTCCCCGGAGCAGCGCTCGGCCCCCGATCGCGACCTCGACAACGACATCGAGAACGAGGCCCTCGACCGGCTGGAGAGCAAGAAGCTCGACGAGTAGCCCGTCGCCCAGGCCTTCCCCGCCCTTCCCGCCGCGTCCCCTCCGCCGATCCCGTCCGATCTCAAGGAGATTCGGCGCGCTCGACACTTTTTGCAGGCATCCGGAGCCCTTCCGCCGCCTATCTCCTTGAAATCGGATGCGGGCGCCCTGGAGAAGCTGGGGAAGCTAGAAGGCGATGGCGGCCGCGAGCCCCAGTCCGAAGACGAGAGCCGTCAGGCTGGTGATCTTCAGGGCGAGCACGAACTCCGGCGGTGTCTTGCCGGTCAGCGTGATGACGATCACCGGGATGGCCCCCAGCAGGGTGAAGTAGACCAGCGGCGCCTTCGCATAGAAGATCGAGAAGAAGATCAGGATCAGGTACGGAATCAGGACGAAGACGGTGAACAGGATGCGCGCCCCGCGGTTGCCGACGAGCACGGCGAGGGTGTGCTTCTTCGCCAGCCTGTCCTGCTCGAGATCACGCAGGTTGTTGACCATCAGCACGGCGCAGGCGAAGAAGCCCGCGGCGACCCCGCCGAGCCAGCTCTCGATGTTGACGGAGCCGACCTGGGTGAAGGTCGTGCCCAGCGTGGCGACCAGGCCGAAGAAGACGAAGACGAACACCTCGCCGAGGCCGTAGTACCCGTATGGTCGCTTGCCTCCGGTGTAGAAGTAGGCGGCCACGATGCAGACGGCGCCGACCGCGATCAGCCAGTAGTACCCGGTGAGCACCACCAGCGCGAGACCGCCGAGGGCGCCGAGGCCGAAGAACACCACCGCGACGATCAGCACCGTGCGGGGTTTGGCCGCACCGGAGCCGGTCAGCCGGGAGGGGCCGACCCGGTAGCGGTCCGTGCCCCGCACGCCGTCGGAGTAGTCGTTGGCGTAGTTGACACCGATCTGCAGGCAGACGGCGACGGCGAGCGCGAGCAGGGCCCGCACCCAGTGCCAGCCGGGGGCGGAGAGCAGGTAGGCGGACGCCGTTCCCAGCGCCACGGGCGAGACGGCCAGCGGCAGGGTGCGCAACCGCGCTCCCCCGATCCAGTCGCCGACCGTCGCCGTGCGCACGACGGCCCGCGGCGGCTGTCCCCCCGGCCGTCCGCTCTTGCCGCCACGGGAGGGTTCGGTGCGCTTCTGGACGGGTTTTCTCGCGGTAGCCACCCACAAATCCTACTGAGACGCGGACGGACGGCCCTCCCAGTCGGCCGCCAGTTCGGCCAGCCGCAGCCGATCCGGCTTTCCGCTCGACAGCTGCGGCAGCTCATCGAGGTGCAGGAACGCGGCGGGAGCGGATGCGCGGCCGAGCGTGGCCGCGACGGCCTCCCTCAGCGAGGAGAGCCCGATCCGGCCGGACGAGAACACCACCGGCACCTCGCCCCACTGCCTGCTGGCCGCCCGAACGGCGACGGCATCCGCGAGCCCCGGGACCGACTGCGCGACCCGTTCCACCTCGGCGAGGGACACCTTGATCCCGCCGGAGACGAGGATGCCGTCGAGCCGCCCGGTCACGGTCAGCCGGCCGTCCTCGACGACGCCGGCGTCGCCCGTGCGATACCAGCGGTGGCCGTCGGCGTCGTGGAAGGCGGCCACCGTGCGCTCCGGGTCGCCCAGGTACCCCTCGGCGAGCATCGGACCGGCCAGCTCGATCTGCCCGTCCGCGATGCGGGCCTGCGCCGTGCCGATCGGCACTCCGTCGTAGACGCAGCCGCCGCAGGTCTCACTCGACCCGTAGGTGCGGGTCACGTTCAGGCCGAGCTCGAGGGAGCGGGCGATGAGCTCCGGAGAGCTCGCCTGGCCGCCGATCAGCATCCGGTCGAATCGGCGCAGCCGGTCGAGCAGATCGAGGTCCTGCTCCGCGGCGGCCACCAGCCGGCTCAGCTGCGCCGGCACCAGCGAGGTGAACCGCAGGGGGGCATCCAGCAGCGTGGAGGCGGCGGCGAAGTCCCTCGGGTCGAAGTGCCCGGGGCCGAGCACAACCGGCTCCGTGCCCGCGGTGAGCTAGCGCACGAGCACGTTGACCCCGGCGATGTAGTGCGCGGGCAACGCGAGCAGCCACTGGCCGGGGCCGCCGAGCGCCGATTCGGATGCCGCGGCCCCGGCCAGCAGGGCGTCCGCGGCGAGCGCCACCCGCTTCGGGCGTCCCGTCGAACCGCTGGTCTCGATGACAAGCGCCACCCGCTGCTCGACGGCCTCCTGGACCGGCTGGGTCGGCGCACCGGGCAGCACGGCCGGTCCGCCGGCGAGCGCGGCCCGGAGGGCGATGAGCACCTCGGCCGGATCCTCGGCGGGAACGACCGCGAGCGGGCGGCTCATCGGGTCGCAGCCCCCGGCATCCGGTCGGTCATCAGTACTGCCAGGGGTAGGGCGACCAGTCCGGGTCGCGCTTCTGGAGGAACGAGTCCCTGCCCTCGACCGCCTCGTCGGTGCCGTAGGCGAGCCTGGTCGCCTCTCCGGCGAAGACCTGCTGGCCGACCATCCCGTCGTCGACCGCGTTGAAGGCGAACTTGAGCATCCGGATGGCCGTTGGCGACTTGCCGAGGATCTCGTTCGCCCACTCGTAGGCGGTGGTCTCGAGGGCGGCGTGCGGCACGACGGCGTTGATGGCCCCCGCCTCCAGCGCGCGCTCCGCCGAGTACTCCCTGGCGAGGAAGAACACCTCCCTGGCGAACTTCTGCCCGACCTGTCGGGCGAAGTAGGCGCTGCCGTACCCGCCGTCGAAGGAGCCGACGTCGGCATCCGTCTGCTTGAACCTGCCGTGCTCGGCACTGGCGATGGTGAGATCGCAGACGACGTGCAGCGAATGGCCTCCCCCGGCCGCCCAGCCGGGCACGACGGCGATGACCACCTTGGGCATGAAGCGGATGAGCCGCTGCACCTCGAGGATGTGGAGGCGGCCCGGCCCGGTCGAGCCGTCGGCGTACTGATAGCCGTCGCGGCCCCGGATGCGCTGGTCGCCGCCGCTGCAGAAGGCCCAGCCGCCGTCCCTCTGGCTCGGTCCGTTGCCGGTCAGCAGCACCACGCCGATGCGGGGGTTCTGCCGGGCGTCGTCGAGCGCGCGGTAGAGCTCGTCGACCGTCTGCGGCCGGAACGCGTTGCGCACCTCCGGCCGGTTGAAGGCCACCCGCGCCACCCTGCCCGCCCTGTCGTGGTGGTAGGTGATGTCGGTGAGCGACTCGAAACCGGCGACCGATTCCCAGAGACCCGGATCGAACAACTCGGAGACGTCAGGCATACGGCAAGCCTACGAGGTGCCGAGCGCGCCGAGCAGCCAGATCAGCACGAGCGGATTGCCGACCAGGCCGAGCACCATGGCCGCCATGCCGGCGCCACGCCCGAGACCGACGACCGTCGCGACGAGGCCGCCGAAGAACGCGGCGGCCGTCAGCACGATCACGAGCCAGGCGAGCACCGTGGCCTGCCCCCAGCCGCCGTCGCTCGCGATGCCGATCGCGAAGCCCTCCCCGACGATCGCGGCGACGGCGAGACCGGCACTGGCCGCCCCCAACCAGTTCGGCGCGCGGCGGGTCGGGAGATCGGTCGACATGGCCTCAGGATATGTCACGTCCGTGGGGTACAGACTGGTGTCATGTTGCCGCCGCTGTCAGACATCCTGTCCACCGCCCGCGTCGTCGCGCTCCCGTTGCGACAGAGGTTCCGCGGCATCCTCACCCGCGAGGTGATGCTCTTCGAGGGGCCGGAGGGGTGGACGGAGTTCTCGCCCTTCCTCGAGTACGAGGACGAGGAGTCCTCGGCGTGGCTGGCCGCCGCCGTCGACTTCGGCTGGTCGCAGGCGCCGGCGATCTTCCGTTCCTCCATCGCGGTGAACGCGACCCTGCCCGCCATCGGTCCCGATCTCGTCGCGTCGGTGCTCGACCGCTTCCCCGGATGCCGGACCATCAAGGTCAAGGTGGCCGAGGCTGGACAGTCCCTCGAGGACGACGTCGCCAGGGTGGCCGCCGCGCGCGCCTATCTGGGGGCGGCGGGACGCATCCGCCTGGATGCGAACGGCGGCTGGAACGTCGACGAGGCGGAGCGCGCCATCCACGCCCTCGCCGAATTCGACCTGGAGTACATCGAGCAGCCGTGCACGACCGTGGAGGAGCTCGCCGACATCCGCAAGCGCGTCAAGTACATGGGGATGCCGATCGCCGCCGACGAGAGCGTGCGCAAGGCGAGCGACCCGCTCGAGGTCGCGAGATCCAAGGCGGCGGACCTGCTCGTGATCAAGGCCCAGCCGCTCGGCGGCATCCGCCAGGCGCTGTCGATCGTCGAACAGGCGGGGCTCCCCGTCGTCGTCTCGAGCGCCCTGGAGACCTCCGTCGGCATCTCCATGGGGCTGCACCTCGCCGCCGCCGTCGACACGCTCCCCTACGACTGCGGACTGGCGACGGTCGGCCTCTTCGAGAACGACGTGGTGGCCGATCCCCTCGTCCCGGAGAACGGTTTCATCGGCGTTCGCCGCGTGGAACCGGATGCCGCGCTCCTGGAGCGCCACGCGGCGAGCGCCGAGCGGGCCGCCTGGTGGCACTCCAGGGTCGAGCGCTGCTATCGGATGCTCGAGGGTCTGTAGCGGTCAGGCCGCCGAGCGTTCGGCCAGTGGCCGCCGGCGAAGGCCGGGGACCCGGGTCGCCGGGGCGACGTAGGCCTGATCGAGGGTGCCGACGTCGGTGCCGGGCGGGACGATCTCGTCGATCCGATCGAGGATCTCGTCGGAGAGTCTGATGTCGATCCCCGCGAGGAGGTCGTCGAGCTGCTCGATCGTGCGCGCTCCGAGCAGGGCGCTCGTCACACCCGGGTGGGTGATCGCGAACGCCATCGCCAGGTGCGGCATCGAGAGACCCGCCTCCTCCGCGAGGGCGATGAGCCGTTCGACGGCGTCGAGACGCCGTTCGTCGGCGAACAGGGTGGGGAAATAGCGGGCGCGGCGCACATCCGTCTGCTGGTCCTTTCGAACCCGACCGGTGAGCATCCCCTGCCCGAGCGGCCCCCACACCACGACGCCCATCCCCGAACGCTGGGCGAACGGCAGCACGTCGCTCTCGATGCCACGATTGAGGATCGAATAGCCCGGCTGCTCGGTGTGGAATCGCTCGAGGCCACGACGATCGGCGATCCACTGCGCTTCGACGATGTGCGACGCCGGGGTGTTCGCGGATCCGATGGCGCGGACCTTTCCGCTGTGGATGAGGTCGGACAGGGCGGAGAGCGTCTCCTCCATGTCGGTCGCGGGATCGAGCCGATGGATCTGATAGAGGTCGATGTGGTCGGTCTGGAGCCGGCGGAGGGAATCCTCCACGGCGGTCATGATCCAGCGGCGCGACGTGCCCTGGTGGTTGGGGTCGTCGGTCATCGGACGGCCGAACTTGGTCGCCAGCACGACGCTGTCGCGACGGCCCTTGAGCGCCTTGCCCACGACCTCCTCCGACGCCCCCTGAGAATAGGCATCGGCGGTGTCGATGAAGTTGATCCCCGCATCCAGCGCCTTGTGGATGAGCCGGATCGAGTCGTCGTGGTCGGCATTGCCGATCGTGGCGCCGAGCATCAGGGCGCCGAGCGCATACGGGCTGACCTGGATTCCGGTGCGGCCAAGGGTTCGGTACTGCATGGGGTTTCTCCTGAAGGTGAGGGGTGGATGGGCATCCGATGCCGTATCCTCTAATAAGCGGAAAGCTCTTCCGTTAACGATACGGAAAGCCATTCCGGAAAGCAAGGGGTCATGACTGATACGACGGCGGGGATCGCGGATGGCCCCGAACGCTCCGCGGGCACGCCTCGACGGCGACGGGTCGATGCGCAACGCAACGGCGGGGCACTGCTCCACGCCGCGAAGACCGTCTTCGTGACCTCGGGAGTGGATGCCCCGGCGAAGGAGATCGCCGACCTGGCCGGCGTCGGCGTCGGAACGTTGTATCGCCACTTCCCGCTCCGATCGGATCTGGTCATCGCCGTGCTCGAACACGAGGTGGATGGCTGCATCGAAGCGGGACGGACGCTCAGCTCGTCGAACGAACCGCTCGAGGCGCTGACGAAATGGCTCAACCAGTACACCGAGTTCGTCGCGACAAAACGCGGGCTCGCGGCCGCGCTCCACTCCGGCGACCCGGCCTTCGACGGCCTGCCCGCCTACCTTCTGCGCAGGCTCGATCCCGTTCTCACCGAACTGCTCGAGAAGGCGGCCTCAGCGGGTGCGATCCGGGACGACGTCAGCGGGGACGACCTGCTCCGTGCGGTCGCGCATCTGTGTGTGACCGCGCCGGGGGAAGGCGTCGACTTCAGCCGGCGGATGGTCGCGCTGCTCGTGGACGGCCTGCGCCTGCACGCACGAGCGATGGCCGACACTTAAGGGATCAAGGAATCGGGGGCTGCCAATGTCGATCTCGACGGTCCGTGCGCACGCCCGGCAGCTGGGCTTTGGTTTCATCGCGGTGCTGACGGTCAGCGGCATCGTGCTGGGCGCCTGGGTCGCGGAGTTCTATCTGGTTGTCGTCGCGCTCATCACCGATCCCCCGACCGCGCTGTTCGCCCTGTTCATATTTCCCTACGTTATGGGTCCCGGAGCCCTCGCGGGAGCCATAGCCGGTGCCGGCGGTGCCATCGGACATGTCGTTGCGAGCCTGTTGGGCGGCTGCGCCACGTGGATTCGGGTCGGCTCCGTCGCGGCAGGAGCGGCCCTGGCCATCACCGCATGGTGCCAATGGCAGGTGGTCGACGGAACCACGAAATACTCCAACATCGGCGGTCTGGGACAGTTCGTCCCGTGGATAGTCTTCGCGGGGATTGCTGCGGGCGGCCTCTTCTGGGGCGCCCTGTCGTGGCGGCTCAGATATCCGCGATCAAGGGCGACCAAGACGGCGATCGACTGACTCCCTCAAGGGGACTCGGAGCGGCAAGAGGCCGCCAAAACCATGCTGCTCGATGCGAGCATCCCGTCTCAGCGCTCCCCTTGCGAACCGGTGAGCTTCTCGCCGGCGTATCGCGCGTATAGTTATAGCTATACGGAGGTTTCGGGATGACACAGCTGGGGAAAAGCACGCTTCGTACTGCTCGTCTCGCACGCGGCATCGGTGTGCGTGAACTTGCTCGCCGAATGAATGTCACGCCGGGTGCAGTCTCCCAGTGGGAACGCTCAGAAGCGAACAACACCATTCAGCTCAACACGCTCAATCGCGCTCTCACCGCACTTCGCGGCGTTTCTCAAACCAGACCAGCAACCTCTGATGTCTACGAACCGGCGCCGTTCGAGCACCGAGAGGAGCGTGTCTCCTTCGAACTGCACAGGGCGATCGCAAAGAAACTGATCGATGCCCCGTCCACGGTTCGTGCGGCAATCCCGGAGGGAATCGCACGGATCAGATCGAATGTCCACGGCCCATTGGCGAAGAAGTGGCTGGACGAATGGCTCAGACTTTCGACAGGGTCGGTCGGGGAACTCATCGACGTCCTCCTTGGAACAGACGAGCACTCGATCGAGATGCGGCAGAATTCTCCGTTTCTCACCGTGCTCAGCCAGGACGACCGGCTTGAGGCAATCACCCGGGCGATCTCATGAAGCGGTCGTCGACCTTGAAGGCGCGGGTGAACCTACTGGACCCGAACGGTGTATCGGGCGATCGGATACCCGTCGCACAGCGTTGGGTTGCATGGGCGGTCCGCACATATCCACCCCGTTCGTCGGATTGAAACCTAGACGGGCAGGTCGCAATTGCTTTACTGAGGATCCGATTTAACTCGGTGAAGTTCGAGCGGCCTCGAACCATGAGCACAAGACCCCGCCGAACACTGTTCTGTGCGGCGCGATCGCCGGCCCGCCCGCGGAATAAATGCCCCACCACCCCCGGTTGCAGGATTCATACGTTTGCATGGATCAACGGCCGGGAGGCACAGCATGGCGCAGGAGCTCGAACTGGGACTGGACACCTTCGGGGACGTCACGGTCGATCAGGACGGACGGCTGCTGCCCGCCGCACAGGTGCTGCGCAACCTCGTCGCCCAGGGCACCCTGGCCGACCGGGTCGGCCTCGACTACTTCGGCGTCGGCGAGCACCACCGCGGCGACTTCGCGGTCTCGGCCCCCGAGGTGGTCCTGGCCGCGATCGCCGCCCGCACCGAGCGCATCCATCTCGGAAC
>NZ_DASWPB010000145.1:0-3652 GCF_036404185.1 Lacisediminihabitans sp.
TGCGGAGGTGCAGAAGGCGGCGGGATACTTCTTCGCCCGCCCGGGTGACACGTTCTCGGCCATCTGGACCTCGGTGTCGAACGCGTACGTGTCGATGTTCCAGGGAGCCATCTACAACTTCCGTCGGCCCACCTTCTCGGCGGGCATCCGGCCCCTCACCGAGACGCTCACCTTCGCGACCCCGCTGATCGTCAGCGGTCTCGGTGTCGCGCTGGCGTTCCGGGTCGGGATGTTCAACATCGGCGGCCAGGGGCAGATCCTCATCGCCGCGGCCTGCGCCGGCTGGGTCGGCTTCTCGTTCGACCTGCCGATGTGGGTGCACATCCCCCTCGCGCTCGCCGCGGGGATCGTCGGCGGCGCGATCTGGGCCGGCCTGGTCGGGCTGCTCAAGGCGAGGACGGGCGCGCACGAGGTCATCGTGACGATCATGGCGAACTACATCGCCTACTACCTGCTGTCCTTCCTGCTGCGCACCCCCGGTGCGCTGCAGGCCCCCGGGTCGAGCAACCCGAAGTCGCTGCCGACGAAGCCCTCGGCCATCCTGCCGCTGGTGCTCGGTGAGCGCTATCAGGTCAACCTCGGCTTCATCATCGCCATCATCGTGACGATCGTGCTCTGGTACCTGCTCAACCGGTCGAGCCTCGGCTTCACCTTCCGCGCCATCGGCGAGAACCAGCGGGCCGCGCAGGTCGCGGGCATCGACGTGAAGAACTCCATCGTCTACGCGATGCTGATCTCCGGAGCGTTCATCGGCCTCGCCGGCGCCTACCAGGTGCAGGCGGCCATCCCGACCGGCGTCACCTCGACCATCGACTCCAACATCGGCTTCGACGCGATCACCGTCGCGCTGCTCGGCCGCTCGCGTCCCTGGGGCGTGTTCGCCGCGGGCATCCTGTTCGGGGCGTTCAAGGCCGGCGGTTACACGATGCAGGCCCAGCAGGGCATCCCCGTCGACATCGTGCTCGTCGTGCAGTCGATCATCGTGCTGCTGATCGCCGCGCCGCCGCTCGTGCGGGCGGTCTTCCGACTCCCGGCACCCGTGGCGCGGGCCAAGAGAACCAGACTCTCCGGCAGGAAGGCGGTGGTGACGAAGTGACTGCTGTCGTCGAAGGACAGGACAGGGGCGTTTCGCGGATCACCGTCGCGACCGCCGCCGTGAGGAACTGGAAGGCGCCGATCGCGCTCGGCATCTTCGCCGTCGTCAGCATCCTGCTGTTCGGGGTGTTCGGACGCACGGGGACGAGCAGCTTCCGGCTGTCCACCGACTCCGACCTGTTCCAGCTCCCCGCCGCCCACCTGCCGTCGCGGGCCATCGGCATCCTGATCCCCATCGTGCTCGCGCTCATCGCGCTCTACGCCACCTGGATCGTCTCCCGCGCCCGCAGGGTGCCCATCTGGATCGTGATCGTCTTCGCGGTGCTCGACCTCTTCACCTTCCTCGTCTGGGCGTCGGTGGGGCACACCCTCGCGATTCCCGGGATGCTCGTCAGCGCCGTGAGCCTGAGCGTGCCCCTCATCTTCGGATCGCTCGGCGGGGTGATCTCGGAGCGGGTGGGCGTGGTCAACATCGCGATCGAGGGGCAGCTGCTCGCCGGGGCGTTCGTCGCGGCGCTGGTCGCCTCGGCCACGCACGTCCCGTTGCTCGGGCTGGTGGCGGCGATGGTCGCCGGGATGCTCGTCTCGTTCCTGCTCGCGGCGTTCTCGATCAAGTACATCGTCGACCAGGTCATCGTCGGCGTTGTCATCAACGTGCTCGTCACGGGCCTGACCAGCTTCCTCTACACCCAGGTGCTCAGCCCCAACCAGACGGTGCTCAACTCGCCGCAGTCCTTCCCGCGCATCGAGATCCCGCTGCTGGGCGAGATCCCCGTCATCGGCCCGGTGCTGTTCGACCAGACGATCATCATCTACCTGATGTACGTTGCGGTGTTCATGGTCTGGTTCGGCCTGTTCCACACCCGGTGGGGGCTTCGGCTGCGAGCCCGCGGCGAGCATCCGCAGGCGGCGGACACCGTCGGCATCAACGTCAACCGCGGTCGTTTCTGGAACGTCGCCCTCGCCGGGGCGATCGTCGGACTCGGCGGCGCGTACTTCACCCTCAGCTCGGTTCCGGGGTTCACCAAGGAGATGACGGGCGGAGCGGGATACATCGCCCTCGCCGCGGTGATCTTTGGACGGTGGGACCCGATCAGGGCGACGCTCGCGGCGCTGCTCTTCGGCTTCTCGCAGAGCCTGCAGTTCGCGCTCAGCAGCATCGGCTCGCCGGTGCCCAGCGAGTTCATGCTCATGCTGCCCTATGTCGTGACCATCTTCGCGGTCGCGGGGCTCGTGGGCAGGGTGCGCGGCCCGGCCGCATCAGGCAAGGCCTACGTGAAATCGTGACCGAGATCGACTGGGACGCGCTGCGTTCCGCCGCGACGGAGGCGATGGGGCACTCCTATTCGCCCTACTCGCACTTCCCGGTCGGCGCGGCCGCGATTGTCGACGACGGGCGGGTCATCTCCGGGGCCAACGTGGAGAACGCCTCCTACGGGCTCACCCTGTGCGCGGAGTGCGCCCTCGTGTCGAGCCTGCACATGACCGGTGGCGGGCGGCTCGTCGCCTTCACCTGCGTGGACGGGCACGGCAACGTCCTCATGCCGTGCGGCCGCTGCAGGCAGCTGCTCTACGAGCACTCGACCGCGGGCATGCTGCTCGAGACGGTGTCGGGAATCAAGACCATCGACGAGGTGATCCCGGACGCCTTCGGGCCACGCCAGCTCGAGGAATACGCAGGGAAGTAGCTAGTGGCCATCGAAGCCTTTGACGTCGTCGACCTGATCCGCGCGAAGCGGGATCGGGGTGTCCTCTCCACCGAACAGATCCAGTGGCTCATCGACGCGTACACCCGCGGCTATGTCGCCGACGAGCAGATGGCCGCCATGGCCATGGCGATCTTCCTCAACGGGATGGAGCGCAGGGAGATCCGCGACCTCACCATGGCGATGATCGCCAGCGGTGACACGATGGACTTCTCCGGTCTCACGAAACGGACGACGGACAAGCACTCGACCGGGGGAGTCGGCGACAAGATCACCCTGCCGCTCGCACCGCTCGTCGCCTCCTTCGGGGTCGCCGTCCCACAGCTCTCCGGCCGCGGCCTCGGTCACACCGGCGGGACGCTGGACAAGCTCGAGAGCATCCCCGGCTGGCGCGCCTCGCTGTCCAACGAGGAGTTCTTCGAGCAGCTTGAGAGTGTCGGTGCCGTCATCAGCGCCGCCGGCTCCGGCCTCGCCCCGGCCGACGGCAAGCTCTACGCCCTTCGGGACATCACCGGGACCGTCGAGGCCATCCCGCTGATCGCCTCCTCAATCATGAGCAAGAAGATCGCCGAGGGCACCTCCGCGCTCGTCCTCGACGTCAAGTTCGGGTCCGGCGCCTTCCTCAAGGACATCGAGCAGTCCCGCGAGCTGGCACGTACCATGGTCGCCCTCGGCGAGGATGCCGGCGTCGCGACCTCCGCGCTCCTCACCAACATGAACGTGCCCCTTGGCCTCGCCATCGGCAACGCCAACGAGGTGCGCGAGTCCGTCGAGGTCCTCGCCGGCGGCGGCCCCTCCGATGTCCGCGCCCTCACCGTCGCGCTCGCCCGCGAGATGCTCTCGCTGGCGGG
>NZ_DASWPB010000146.1:0-5948 GCF_036404185.1 Lacisediminihabitans sp.
CGAGGTCACCGTCGAGTAGCGCCGATGGGGTGCCCGGCGTCACGCCGGGCACCCCATCGCAGGTGCAACGCCACTCTGAGTTCAGCCCTCGTCGGGGATCTCCGCTTCCGGTTCTTCCGTCTCGTCGCTGACCCACAGCTCGTCGTCGGCACGAAGCGTCTGCCACGCCGCGTAGGCGACTCCGGCGGCGGCGACGAGGCCGAGGCCGATGAGGATGTAACGGCCGGGGCCCGAGCCGCTCTTGGCCGACTTGACTCCCGCCTTCGTGGCGATCTGGGTTCCCGCCTTGGAGGCCTTGCCGAGGGCCTCGCGAACCCGGGGGTCCTTGGCGACCTCGAGGATCGCCAGCGCCGAGGCGAGGGCCGAGGAGACGGCGGGAAGCACGTCCTGCGACACCTTGTCCCTGGCGGCTTCGCCTGCGGCTCGGGTCGCGGACACCCCGGAGGCGATCCCTGGGGTCAGGTGGTTGTCGATCGCGTCCTTGAGGCGGGGAGCGACCTCCTCGCGACCGGTCTGGGCGGCGTGATGGCCGGCCTCGCGGACGATGCGCGCGGCGTGCTCCAAAACCTCTTTCTGGTCATCCCAGAGATCGGTTGCGACGCCCTTCAAACGCGCCAGTTCCTTCTCGCGTTTACGTGACAGTGCCATGAGAAACCTCCAGTTGTCGTACGGAGAATGGTTCCATCCTTGCACGCGGCCACGGGAGCACAAACCCTTGACTGTGCGTATCCTGAGCGGTACGGAATGCTATGGAAGAATGACACCATGTCATTGCACACCCAAGTAGCCACCTTCCACACCTCCCTCGGCGACATCAAGGTCAACCTCTTCGGTAACCACGCGCCGAAGACGGTCGCCAACTTCGTCGGACTGGCCACCGGCCAGATCGAATGGACCCATCCGGCCACCGGAAAGGTCTCCAAGGACAGGCTCTACGACGGCGTCATCTTCCACCGCATTATCGACGACTTCATGATCCAGGGCGGCGACCCGCTCGGCCAGGGGACCGGCGGCCCTGGTTACAACTTCGACGACGAGATCCACCCGGAGCTCACCTTCACCAAGCCGTACCTGCTGGCGATGGCGAACGCCGGAACCCGTGGCGGCAAGGGCACCAACGGCTCGCAGTTCTTCATCACCACCGTGCCGACCACCTGGCTCCAGGGCAAGCACACCATCTTCGGTGAGGTCGCGGACGAGGAGTCCCGCGAGGTCGTCAAGAAGATCGAGGCCGTGGAGAAGGACTCCAGGGACAAGCCGAAGCAGGACGTCGTCATCAACTCCGTGACGATCGAAGAGGCCTGAGTTCAGTGGCAGCACAGTGACGCAGGCGCGGAACGATTCGGACAACTATTGCTATCGGCATCCGAATCGCCAGAGCTTCGTGCTCTGTCAGCGCTGCGGGCGCACGATCTGCCCGGAATGTCAGAGCCCCGCCGCGGTCGGCGTTCACTGCCCTGAGTGCGTCAAGGAGGCCAGACAGAGTATGCCGCGCACCCGCCCGGCCGTTGTCACCTCCATGAGACGCCTGGGACGCACCGGCGCTCCGGTGGTGACCTACGCCATCATGGCGCTGTGCGTCGTGATCTACATCGCCGAGCTGCTCACCGGTGGTCCGCAGGGAGGGCCGGTGTTCGGTTACCTCATCTACTACGGCCCGTTCACGGCGATCCAGCCGTGGCGCCTGGTGACGTCGATCTTCGTGCACCTGTCGATCCTGCACATCCTGTTGAACATGTACTCGCTGTTCATCTTCGGCCCGATGATGGAGCGGATGCTCGGACGGTGGCGATTCGCCGCCCTGTTCCTGCTCAGCGGCCTCGGCGGTTCCGTGGCGGTGCTGCTCATCGCCCCGACGACCCCGGTCGCCGGCGCATCCGGGGCGATCTTCGGGCTGCTCGGGGCGTACTTCGTGATCCAGCGTCACCTCGGCGGCAACACCGTCCAGCTGCTGGTCGTGATCGGGATCAACCTGGCCCTCGGGCTGCTTCCCGGAATCGCCTGGCAGGCCCACGTGGGCGGACTCGTCGTCGGGGCGCTCGTCGGGTTGATCTTCGTCCGCACCCGCAATCGAAGCCGCCGATCGGTGCAACTCTTCGGCCTCGCCGGGACGCTGGTCGGGCTGATCGTGCTGACCATCGCCGGCGTATCGCTTCTCGGCGGCATCTACGGCTGAGAGTTATCCACAGGTGATTCCACAATGGGGATAATTACACCGGTGTAACTCGGCGAGGCCGGTGGGACTCGGTAGAACGGGTCAGCGCCAGCGGGTCGTCATGAGGAATCCGACAAAGAGGATGCCGAAACCGATGAGGATGTTCCAGTCGCCCAGTTGGGGAACCGGCAGTGTGCTCTGGCTCACGTAGAAGACGATGATCCAGGCGAGACCGACGATCATGAGACCGAACATGATCGGCTTGAACCAAATGGGGTTCGGGACGTCGTCGCCGGTGCGGTTCTCCTCGGAGGCGGCGGGCTTCGTTCGGGCGTTCGATCTGGCCATGGTCGAAATTGTACCGTGAAAGCGCCGGGAGCCCCTGGACAGGGGATGTGCGGAAAGCCGCACCGCCTAGAATCGACAGCATGACCGAGGAGCTGCGGCGTGACCGGAAGAGTCTGCGCTCCCGCGGACGGCGTCGCAGGGTCAGCATCCTCGGCATCATCGGGGAGCTGCTGATCACCGCCGGTGTTCTCGTTTTCCTCTTTCTCGGCTGGCAGCTCTGGCTCAATGACCTTGTGGTCGGGGCGCATCAGAACAGCGCGGGTGCGGCGCTCGCGCACAAGTGGGTGGAGTCAGCCCCCACCCATGTCCGCGTCGACGGCACCAAGGCCGACTACGGGGACCCGGTCGTCGCCAAGGCGCCGGCCAACGCCGTCCAGTTCGCCGTCATGTACGTCCCGAGGTTCGCCTCCGACTACGCCCGGCCGGTATCGGAGGGCGTCGGCACGGCGGACGTGCTCGACAAGAACGGCATCGGCCACTACCCGGGGACCCAGATGCCCGGCGAGGTGGGCAACTTCGCCGTCGCGGCCCACCGCACGACCCACGGGGCGCCGTTCCACCTGCTCGCGACGCTGCAGGTGGGGGACAAGATCTACGTGCAGACCCAGGACGGCTACTACACCTATGACTTCCGTGGCCTCGAGTACGTGCGGCCGACCGGCGTCGGCGTGCTCGATCCGGTCCCGCAGGCGGCGGGGACGAACCCGACCGACCGAGTGCTGACCATGACCAGCTGTAATCCGATGTACTCCGCCTCGGAACGCATCATCGCCTACGCCGTCATGGAGTCGTGGCAGCCGATCTCGGCCGGGGCCCCCGATGCGATCAAGGCGATCGTGGCGGCGAAGGGATAGATCCGATGTACGGAGCATTGTGGCGTCTGATGCCGGGGCCCATCTGGGTGCGTATCATCCTGATGGTGCTGCTGTTCGGCGCGATCCTGGCCGTGCTCGGCTTCTTCGTCTTCCCTTGGCTGAACACCTTCGTGAACCAGACCGACGTGACGGTGGGAACATGACACGCATCCTCGTCATCGACAACTACGACAGCTTCGTCTACACGCTCAACGGATACCTGTTGCAGCTGGGCGCGCAGACGGATGTTCTCCGCAACGACGCGTTCGCCGCGGGCGAGGCCGCGGACAGGATCGCCGACTACGACGGCGTGCTGCTCTCTCCCGGCCCCGGGAACCCGGCGGCGGCAGGGGTCTCCATCCCCATCGTGCTCGCCGCGCTCGACTCCGGGCTGCCGCTGCTCGGGGTCTGCCTCGGTCATCAGGCGATCGCCGAGGCGCTCGGGGCGACGGTCACCCACGCCGACGAGCTGATGCACGGCAAGACCTCGCTCATCACCCACGACGGCAGCGATTTCTACGCCGGCGTTCCCCAGCCGTTTACGGCGACGAGGTACCACTCCCTCGCCGTCGTCGACTCGACGGTCCCCGACGACCTGATCGTCACCTCGCGGACGGCGGGCGGGGTGATCATGGGCGCGCGGCACCGATCGGCACCGATCTTCGGCGTGCAGTTCCACCCCGAGTCGGTCCTCACCCAGGGCGGCTACACGATGATCGCGAACTGGCTCGCCGTCGCGGGGCTCCCGGAGGCGCGCGAGGCGGCCAGGGGGCTCACCCCGATGGTGCGCCTCGACTGAGGTCTGCCTCAGCCGTTTTTGCAGTAGGTGATGGAGATCGCCGAATGCTGCGGCTGGTTGTCGCCGCTGATCGACTGGGCGGTCACCTTGTCACCCGCGCACGAAGACGCGATGAGCGTGGGATTGAGCTGCAGCGGATCGAGCAGGCTGAGGGCGGCGGCGATGTCCTGACCGACGACGGCAGGGATGTTGATCAACCCGTCGGAGACGACGAGGTTGACCACATCACCCTCGCGGGCGTTGGCACCGGAGGCCGGATCGCTGCTGATGACGACGCCGGCGGCGACCGTCGCCGAGTGCTCCTTGCTCGTCTGCCCGTAGGTGAGCTTGCGGTCGGCGAGCGCCTGTTTCGCGGCATCCTCCGACATGTTGGTCAGGCTGGGGACGGTGGTCGGGTCCTTGCCGGAGGAGACGTAGACCGTGATCGGCTGCTTCTTGCCGACCTTGGTGCCCGCATCGGGATCCGTCGAGATGATCTGGCCCTCGGCGACGGTGCTGCTGGACTGCTTGATGGGGTTCGGAACGAGGTCGAGGTCGGTGAGCTTCGTCGCCCCCGTTTTGTAGAGCTCGCCGGTGATGTTCGGAACCTTGACCGAGAGGCCCTCGCCGATGTTCGACGGGGGAATGTTGACCACCCAGAACACCACCGCGACGAGGATGACGGCGAGACTGGCGATGCCGACCCAGATCCAGGCGACGGGCGGCCGCGTCTGGGTGCGCACGCCACGTTCGTCGTCGGGGGCGGACAGCTGGCGGAAGGCCGCCTCCGAACCGCCGATCGCCGTGGGGTTCGCCCCGAAGAGCGCCGCGTTGAAGTCGTTCGCCGCCGGGCGGTGGACGGGAACGGCCCCTGCCCCTGCGGCCTCCAGGTCCCGGCGGAATTCGGCGGCGGTCTGGAAGCGCTCGAACTTGTCCTTGGCGAGTGCGTGCAGGACGACGGCGTCGAGGGCGGGGGACACCCGGGGATTGAGGGTGCTCGGCGCGACGGGGGCCTCGCTGATGTGCTGGTAGGCGACGGCGGCGGCGCGGTCGCCGCGGAACGGGGGTCGGCCGGTCAGCAGTTCGAAGAGCACGACGCCGGTGGAGTACAGATCGGTGCGGGCATCCACCGTCTCGCCCCTCGCCTGCTCCGGTGAGAAGTACTGCGCGGTGCCGAGCACGGCGCTCGTATCGGCCACCGTCGCGGAGTTGTCGGAGACGGCCCGGGCGATGCCGAAGTCCATCACCTTCACCTGGCCGTTCTGGGTGATCATGACGTTGCCCGGCTTGATGTCACGGTGCACGAGCAGGGCGCGGTGGCTGTACTCGAGGGCGGTCAGCACGCCGGAGACGATGCGCACGGCCTCCTTGGGGTCGAGCGGGCCCTCGGCGATGATGTCCTTGAGCAGCCGGCCATCCACGTATTCCATGACGATGAACGGCACCTGGGTCTCGAGGCCCGCGGGCGACGTCACCGTCTCCTCACCGGCGTCGAAGACGCGGACGATGGTCGGATGCGCCATGCGGGCGGCCTTCTGGGCCTCCTCGCGGAACAGGATGCGGAACTTCGGGTCGGTGGCGAGCGACGGCTTGAGCAGCTTGATCGCCACCCGTCTGCCGAGACGGGCGTCCGTGCCAAGATAGACGTCGGACATGCCACCACGACCGATCAACGTGCCGAGCTGGTATCTGCCGACGAGCAGGCGGGTACCTTCAGTCACGAATCATCTCCAGGGTGGTGCGGGCCGCGTATGTGCCAGTGTAATGCGTCGCGGATCGGCGCCCGCTCAGGGGGTCGGGCTCGTCGTCTCCG
>NZ_DASWPB010000147.1:0-13969 GCF_036404185.1 Lacisediminihabitans sp.
CCACGGCGTAGACCCCGATGATCAGCGCCTCGCTGCCGAGCCGGGCGAACTGCAGCAGCCCCGACGCGGACCCGCTGCTCGCCGCCGGGACGGCATCCATGGCGGCGCCGTCGATGAGCCCGAGCGGCAGCCCGAAGGAGAACCCGAGCAGGAGCATCGGGACCACCAGCACCCACAGGGGTGGCTCGGCGGCGATGAGCAGCATCCCGCCGTTCCCGAGCAGCATCAGGGCGATGGAGGCGTAGAACACGCCGTGCACCGTAATCCGCGGGACCGTGGCGACCAGGCGCGCGCCGATCGCGGGCCCGACCACAGCGGGGCCGGTCAGCGCGATCATCACGACGGCGAGCCGGCCGGCGCCGAGGCCGTAGACAGAGCTGAGCGCGACGGGCAGGTAGGTCAGCAGCGTGATGTAGCCGAAGGCCTGGATGACGGGCATGAGCACCGCGGACATGAACCGGGCGTTGCGCAGCAGGCGGCGGTCGAACAGCCGTGCGTCGGCCTGGCGCTCGTGCCGGATCGCTGGGACCGCGGGGCTCAGGACCAGCGAGATCGCGATGAAGACGGCGAACACGACGAACACTCCCCGCCAGCCGACCGCCGCCGTCAGGGCGCCGGAGAGCGTCGGGCCGACCGCGAGGCCGAGGCCGAGCGTGGTGCCGAACAGGGCGAAGTTCCGCGCCCGGGCGAGGTTCGGCGCCAGCGCGCAGAGGACGAGGGCCGCGACCGACCCGACGACGCCCACGAGGAACGTCCGCCGGTAGCCGACCCGGTCGGAGATCACTCCCCACACCAGGGTGAAGACCGCGAACGACGCGTTGAAGCCGTTGACGACCCACTGCAGCTGCACCGTGTCGGCGCCCAGGTCGCGGGCGATGCTGGGCAGCACGGTCGCGACGCCCGCGATGCTCAGCGGGACGATGAACACGGCCAGCAGGACGGTGGGAAGCGCGACGGCCGAGACCTGCGGACGCTGGAGGGAGGGCGTGGGATCGACGACGACGTCCGCGACGCCTCGCGGCGGACGTACGACCGCATCCTCGACGTGTTCACCGCGGAGGTCGCGGACGGGCGGGCCCGGGACGGGGTCCGCGCCGACGTGGCGGCCCGCCAGGTCGCGCGCACGCTGCTCGCAGCCATGCAGGGGCTCGAGTTCGTCCGGAAGTCCGGGCTCGACGACGTCGCGTTCACGGACGCCAAGGCGGGGGTGGTCGACGCGCTGACCCGCGCGTCTGCGGTCGGGCTTGAGGGTCAAGTCGGGGCGTGACTCCGCATCGGCCGACCGCGCCGACCGGACCAAGGTCGGTGCTCGAGGTGCCGGCGTCGGCCTAGCCTCAGGGCCATGTCCGACGACGTGGTGCAGGCCGTCCGCACTCGGTTCGACGGGAGGGCGCCGTCCTACGACGAGAGTGCGATGCACCGCGAGCTCGCGGACGCCGTCGCGGCCTTCGTCGACCTGAACGCCGTGACCTCGGCCCTGGACGTCGCGACGGGCACCGGACTGGTCCTGCGGGCGTTGCGTGACCGCTGCGGGCCGGCGGTGCCGCGGATGATCGGCGTCGACATCTCACCCGGGATGCTCGCCGTGGCGCGCGACGCCCTGCCCGACGCCGAGCTGGTCGAGGCCGACGCGCGGCACCTCCCCCTCCCGGACGCCTCGGTCGACCTGGTCACATGTGTGACCGGGCTGCACCTGATTCCGGACACCCCGACGGTGGTGAGCGAGTGGGCCCGGGTCCTGCGCCCGGGCGGCACGGTCGTCACCGCCACCTTCGCGACGTTCGACGCGAGCCGTCATCATCGCGAGCTGGCCGGACACACCGCGCCGGCGCCCTACCCGATGCGCCACGCAGAGTTCAGCACGCCGCGCGCTGTTCAGGCGGCGATGGTCGTCAGCGGGTTCCGGCTGCGGCGGCACGAGACGTGGACCGACGGACACGACACGGTGCTGATCGCCGAGCTCACGCGCGATTGAGCCGCACGGACGGCCGCAGCTGCAGGTTCCGGCCCCAGACGCAGCGACGGCCTCGACCCCAGGAAGCGCCGTTTGATCCACGCGCCTCAAGCCGGAGAGCCCGCAACCGCGCTCGCCATCGTGGAGCCAGACGCCGCAGGCCCCTGTGGCTGCAGACTTCCGTCTGCGGACCGTGTGAGCTCCAGGACGTGGTGCCCGTTCGGACTCACGGTGGCGAGGGCGGGCTGCGTTCTGCTCATCGAGACAGCGAGCATGCCGAGGGTCCGGTCGAAGGTCGTCACTGATTGCCGAGCGGCGGGTGTCGGTGCAGTACGTCCCGACCGCAGGCGCGGCACGGTGCGAGCCCCGAGGGTCTCGCGCAGCCGGTCCTGGATCTCGACGTTCGCGGCCAGAGAGGTAGCAAGGTGTGCGTGCAGGTTCTCCAAGGGGCGGCCGGGGTTGAGCAGCGCGGCCTCGGAGGCAAGCAGGACCTTCGCACGGGAGTTCAGGGCCTGGTAGAGGCTCGCCACGGCACGGGGGAAGGCCTGGGGGTTCTCAGCGACACCGAGGGCCTTGACCAGCTGCGCGTAGTCGACCGTGCCGTCCTTCCTGGGCGGCCGCGCCGCTGCGTCCTGCCAGCGATCCAGCTCCTCGACGTGACGGCTCAGTACGACGCGGACCCGGTCGCAGGCCGAACCGAGTCCAACCGAACTCGGTATGGCAATGCTGTCCAGGAGCGCGGCGTTACCCAGGACGATCGCCTGCTCCGCCAATCGCAGTTCTGCGATCTCTCGGTCCGCGTTGTACCGGTCGATCCGCGAGACGATGGTCTTGATCGCGGCAAGCTTCTGCTCCTGCTGGTACCGGGCCAGCATCTCCGCTCCGACCGCGATCGCCATGACGGCGAGCACGGGTGCGAGACCCGCGCCTCCCGCGACCGCCGCGCCACTGACGGGGACGAGTGGCGCGTGGCCGGCCATCTTGGTGGAGCCCGCCGCACGAACCATGCCGCGGAAGCCGCCGCCGACCGCAGGGATGAGGTCAGTCATGGTGGACCCCGGGGGAAGTTCTACGGAGACAAGGTTCGGCGCGAGGCGCGAGACGTCTGCCCGGCACGCTGCATCACGGTCGAGATGTGCCTGGCGAGTTCGCTCGAGCCAGCGAGCGATAGGCCGAACGGTGAGAGCCCACCACCGGAGGCGGGCGTGTCCCAACGCACCAGCACACCCTCCCAGTGGCTAGGAGCTGCCAGGGATCCAGGTGCGTCAGTTCCGACGGCCCGACGGTTGGGTCGAGAGCGACGACCGCCGCGCCGGCCTGGTCCATTCAGTGCCCTCCATGTCGAGTCTGCTCAGCACAGTCTGGCAGGTGATTATGACTCTCATCCCTTCGTGGATTGAGGGGCTCGATCAGGCCCGGCACGAGAAAATCAGGTCGCTTGCCATCATCCCAGGTCGAAGAAGCGGTCGAAGAACGCGGTGAGCTTGTCGATGACGGTCTGTTTCTTCGCCCCGTGGTTCGATCCCTTCGCGAACCGGGAGACCGGAGGCAGGATCGTGGTGATGGCGGTTCCGGTGGTCCGCACCTGCCCGTCGCGGAATGCGGCGTCAATAAAGGAACGGGTCTGGTCGGGCTTGAGGTTCTCCTCGGTGATGATCCGCTCGAGCTCCGCGTCGCGCTTGGTCGCGACGTAGGCGCGCCACTCGTCGGCCACGTCCTCGTCCACGGACAACCGGTCGACGAACTCCTCGATGAGGTCCTTCTTGTTGCGGAGGGACGGGCTGGAGTCGATGGCACGGCTGATGGTCGCCTTGATCTCCCGGTCGCCGCCGTCGCCCTTGGTGGCTCGGTGCTGCTCGACGAGCATGAGGATGTAGTCGACGTTGATCTCGACCTGCTTGATCAGCTCGATCTCGAACACGACGTCGTCGTTGATCGACTCCCGCTCGGCGGTGTCCATGCGACGGAAGGACTGGTGCAGGTCGAGGTAGATCGACTGGTAGTCCTGCAGGTCCCGGTCCGACAGGATCTGGTTGCCTGCGAAGTCGTCGAACGACAGCAGGATATTGCGCAGCCGTAGCAGCGCCCCGAAGACAGCGATGAAGTCCTTCTGCGCGCGTTCCCCCACGATCTGCACACCGAGCGGGAACCGCTCCCGCAGCTCGGTAACCTTCTTGGCATACTCGTCGAAGTACTCCCCGTAGGGCTTGAGCAGCACGATCCCGGCGGCGTCCTCGTTGCCGAAGAGCGCGATCGCGTCGTTCGTCTCCTCCTCGAGGTCGCGGAAGGAGACGATGTTGCCGTAGGTCTTCACCGAGTTCAGGATGCGGTTGGTCCGCGAGTACGCCTGGATCAGCCCGTGCGCGCGCAGGTTCTTGTCGAGCCACAACGTGTTCATCGTCGTCGCGTCGAACCCGGTGAGGAACATGTTGACTACGATGACCAGGTCGATCTCGCGGTTCTTCATCCGCAGCGACAGGTCCTTGTAGTAGTTCTGGAACTTCTCCGCGCTCGTGTCGAAAGAGGTCCCGAACATGTCGTTGTAGTCCTGGATCGCGTCCTCCAGGAAGTCCCGCGAGCTGGCCTCCAAGTCGTGGGTCTCGAACTCCTCCTCGCCGAGGAGTCCGGCTGCGGTCTCGACCTCGGCCTCGTTGGCTGCGTAGGAAAAGATCAGCCCGACCTTCAGGCGCTTGGCCTCCGGCACGTCCTCCTGCAGGCGGACGAACGCGTTGTAGTAGATCTTCGCCGCCTCGATCGACGCGGTCGCGAACAGGGCGTTGAACCCGGCCACCCGCCGATTCTCGAGGGCGTAGGTCTGGTTGCGCCTGGTCTTCTGGTCGAAGTGGTCCAGCACGTACTGCGTCACCATGCGCACGCGGGCAGGGTCGAGCAGCGCCTTCTCGGTGTCGATCGCAGCGACCTGCTTGTCCACCACGGCTCCGACCTTGACCGTGTTGACGTAGTCGATGCGAAATGGCAACACGTTCTTGTCGCTGATCGCGTCCACGATCGTGTACGTGTGCAGCTTGTCCCCGAACGCCTGCGCCGTGGTCCGCAGCGTCGGGTTCCCGCCTGCGCCAGCGTTGGCCGCGAAGATCGGGGTCCCGGTGAATCCGAACAGATGGTACCGCTTGAAAGCCTTGGTGATCGCGGCGTGCATGTCTCCGAACTGGGAGCGGTGGCACTCGTCGAAGATGATCACGACGTGCCCGCCATAGATGGCGTGATCCGTGTTCTTTGCGACGAAGGTCGACAGCTTCTGGATCGTGGTGATAATGATCCGCGCCGAGGGGTCTTCGAGCTGCTTCCTGAGCACTGCCGTGGATGAGTTGGAGTTCGCTGCACCCTTCTCGAACCGGTCGTACTCGCGCATGGTCTGGTAGTCCAGGTCTTTGCGATCGACGACGAACAACACCTTGCCTACGTCCCCGAGCCGTGAGGCGAGCTGCGCCGTCTTGAAGGATGTCAGCGTCTTGCCCGAGCCGGTCGTGTGCCACACGTATCCGCCTGCGGCCAGAGTGCCGAACTGCTTCAGGTTCGTGGACGTCTCAATCCTGTTCAGGATCCGCTCGGTCGCGACGATCTGGTACGGGCGCATCACCAGCATCATCCGGTCTGCGGTGAGCACGCAGTACTTCGTCAGCACGTTCAGCAGCGAGTGCTTGGCGAAGAACGTCTTGGTGAACCCGACCAGATCCGTGATCGGCCTGTTCGTGGAGTCCGCCCACCACGAGGTGAACTCGAAGGAGTTCGACGTCTTGCGCCCGTGCTTGGCCCTGACCCGCTCGTCCAGGTGCTGTGCGCGGGTGGTGTTCGAGTAGTACTTCGTCAGGGTCCCGTTGCTGATGACGAAGAGCTGGATGTACTCGAAGAGTCCCGAGCCGGACCAGAACGAGTCCCGCTGGTAGCGGTTGATCTGGTTAAACGCCTCCCGGATGTCCACACCACGCCGCTTCAGCTCGACGTGCACCAACGGGAGGCCATTGACGAGGATCGTCACGTCGTACCGGTTCGCCCGCTGGGGCCGGCCGCCCGTGCCCGACCCCGGCGCGCCCGGCACCTCGTACTGGTTGATTACCTGCAGACGGTTGTTGTGGACGCGGATCTTGTCCAGCAACGTGATGTTCTTGCTCGAGCCGTCATCCCGCTTCAGCAGCTGGACGTGATCCTCCTGGATCCGGAGCGTCTTCTCGACGATGCCGTCCTTCTCCCCGGAGATCTTCTCTGTGAAGAACCGCGTCCACTCGGCGTCGGTGAACGTGACGTGGTTCAGCGCCTCGAGCTGGGTGCGCAGGTTCGCGACCAGATCCGCCTCGGAGGTGATCGGCAGGTACTCATACGCCTGCTCACGCAGCATCCGGATCAGCTCGGTCTCGAGCTCTGCCTCCGACTGGTACCGCGTCGCCTCTGCCGGATCAGTCTCGAACTCCGCGACAACAGTCGCCTCCGACGACAGCGCGATCGGCTCGAGCCGGCTCGCCAACCCCTCGCTCACGCCGCAGCCTCCTCGAACGTCAGTAGGCGATCCCGGTAGTACACGTACTGCTGACGCCTCGCCTCGACCTCAGCCGGCAGACCCGACGACAGGTCGTTCACCAGGGCGTCGAACTTGTTGAGAATGCCCACGATACGTCGCTGTTCCTCGATCGAGGGTACCGGAACTCGAACTGTCCCAAATCCATCGATCAGGAGCGTCTTCACTTTTGTCCGGGCAACGAAGCGGCCCCGCTCAGCGACGAAGGCCGCGGTCTGCATCAGGTAAGACACATACGACGGATCGAGCTCGGATCGGTAGGCGTAACTGTGATCATGAATGGCGACGGGTTCATCTCCGAGCCACGCGACGGCCTTGCCAACGTCCTCAACCGTCTCGCCAACGTCCACGACAATGACATCGCCAGGCTCGGCGAACCTCAACGCAATGGTCAAATCCGACCTCAGGGACGACACAGCCGTCGTCGCTGACGTTCCGTAGTGTGTGTATATCTCGCCGTAATGAATGCAGGGAATTCCCTCGTCGGCGAGGTCCGCCTTCGTGAACCGGCGGCCACGATGGAAGCTCCCTACAGCCTTGAGCGCCTTCCATTCGATGTCACCGCGACCTTCGAACGAAAGGAGTGTGTCCCGGTAGTGGGCATACTGCTGCCTGCGGGCCTCCAGTTCCGCTCCCAGCTCCGCCTCCAAGTCCGTAAATGTGTCCAAAATGCGCACGATTTCACGCTGGACTCCGAGAGGAGGCACCGGAACGAGCGCCCGCGAGAGGTTCTGCGTCGAAATCGATGAGATCTTCGACGAGCTGATCCACTTGCGAATCTGGTCTTTGAACTTGCGGGTCCGGAAGAGGTACGACAAGAATGTCGCGTCCAGCACCGCGCTCCGAACGGTGTAGCAAGCATCGTGGATGACTACCGGCTCCGAGCCCAGCCACGCAACGGCATTGCCGATGTCCTCGATAGTCTCACCCGCAACTGCGACAACGAGATCTCCGGGCAGAGCTACCCGAAGATTCCTCGCACGGTTCGGCTCGAGGAATGAGTACGAAACACTCGCCGACAGACCGTACTTCGTGTAGATCTCGCCATAGTGAATGCATGGGACGCCGGAGCCGACGATGTCGGCCTTCACAAACCGCTTCCCGCGGAAAACCTCGGCGACGTCGCCGAGCATCCTGTACTCGACGCCGCGAGGTGCGAGCCGTTTAATGAGGTCGTCGATGCGGCTCATGCGTCTGCGCCTTCGAGGTCGGCGACGATGGAGTCGATTTGCTCGCGAAGTGCTGCCTGGCGTTCGACGATGCCGACGATGCGGGCGTTGAGCTCGGTGATGTCGATGGTCTCGCGGGTGTCCTCGGCCTCCACCCAGGAGGAGACCGAGATGTTGTACGCGTTTCCTGCGACGGCCTCGTTCTCGACGAGTCGGGCGAAATAGCCGACATCCTCGCGTGCCGTGAAGGCGTCGAGAATGCGCTGCCGGTGGGTCTCGGTGATCGTGTTCTTGCTCCCGCCACGGACGAACTCCGCCGAGGCGTCGATGAACAGCACCGCATTGTCCGTCTTCGACTTCTTGAGCACGATGATGCAGGTGGCGATCGTGGTGCCGAAGAACAGGTCGGGCGGGAGCTGGATCACCGCGTCGACGTAGTTGTTGTCGATGAGGTACTTGCGGATCTTCTGCTCTGCGCCGCCGCGGTAGAGCACGCCCGGGAAATTGACGATCGCAGCCGTCCCGTTGACGGCCAGCCACGACAGCATGTGCATCGTGAATGCCAGATCCGCCTTGGACTTCGGGGCGAGTACACCGGCCGGGGCGTACCGCGGGTCGTTGATGAGCAGCGGGTTAGCGTCGCCTTCCCACCGAATGGAGTAGGGCGGGTTGGACACGATCGCCTCGAACGGCTCGTCATCCCGGTGGGCCGGGTCGATCAGGGTGTCGCCGTGGGCGATGTCGAAGTGCTCGTAGTTGACGTCGTGCAGGAACATATTGATCCGACACAGGTTGTAGGTCGTGAGGTTGATCTCCTGGCCGAAGTACCCCTGCCGGACGCCGTCCTTACCGAGCACCTTGCGGTACTGCAGCAGCAGCGACCCGGACCCGCACGCCGGGTCGTACACCTTGTTCACGCTCGTCTTGCCGACGACGGTGATGCGCGCGAGCAGTTCGGAGACCTCCTGCGGGGTGTAGTACTCACCGCCAGACTTGCCGGCCGAGGAGGCGTACATCTGCATGAGGTACTCGTAGGCGTCGCCGAACGCGTCGATCTTGTTCTCGCTGAACGTCCCGTTGCCGAGGTTCAGGTCACCGATCGCGTCAAGCAGTTTGACGAGCCTCTCGTTGCGCTTGGCCACCGTGGGGCCAAGCTTGTTGGAGTTGACGTCGAGATCGTCGAACAGACCCTTGAGATCATCCTCGGCATCGGTGCCGACGGCGGAGGCCTCGATGTTTCGGAAGGCCCGCTCGAGGGTCTCGTTGACGTTCGGGTCGCGCGGCGCGCGGGAGCGGACGTTGGCGAAAAGCTCCGAGGGGCGAATGAAGAACCCCTTCTCCGCCAGGATCTCGCGAACGAGGTCAGGGTCGGCGGCGTCGGCATTGGGAACCTTGACGTAGTCGAAGTCCGCATTACCGGCCGCGTGCTCGCCAGCATTGAGGTATGCAGTGAGGTTCTCCGAGATGTACCTGTAGAACAGGAAGCCGAGCACGTACTGCTTAAAGTCCCAGCCGTCGACGCTGCCGCGCAGGTCTGTCGCGATCCTCCAGATGGTCTTGTGGAGCTCTGCCCTCTGGGTCTCACGATTCATAACCCGACTCTATCGGTGCGGGCCGACACGTCATGGACCCGCGCCGCCGCGAGCGGCTACGGTGAGGCGGGTCGTTGTCGCAGGTGAAGACACGGGGGACGCGCGTGGTCAAGGCGACGGAGACGAGCTTCGCCGGGGTGCTCGAGGGCAAGAAGCAGTACCAGGTGCCGCTCTACCAGCGGGTGTACTCGTGGCGCAAGAAGCAGCTCGACCAGCTCTGGGACGACATCGTCGAGCTGGTCACGACCCGGCGCGACGAGCCAGGGGCGAGTCACTTCATCGGCTCGCTCGTGCTGGCTACCAGCCCCGACTTCTATGCCGTCGGTGTGTCCAAGCTGCTCGTCGTCGACGGACAGCAACGCCTGACCACACTCACGCTGCTGCTCGCGGCCCTGCGCGACCACCTCGCCGAGACCGGCGACACCGAACGGGCCGAGGGCATCCACGCCCAGTACCTGGTGAACCTCTACGACAAGGGCAAGCCGACCAAGGTGCTGCCCACCCAGGCCGACCGCGAGGCATACAAGGCGGTGCTGACGTCATCGGCGGATGCCGGCGGGGCTGATGCGATCGGCAACGCCTACAACCACTTCCGGGCCAAGATCGCCGCGGCCGACGACCCGGCCGACCCGCACGACCTGGAGGAGATCGAGAACGCCGTCGTTCACGGGCTGACCGTCGTCGTGGTGACCGCCGAGCCCGGCGACAACGCCCACCGCATCTTCGAGTCGCTGAACAACACCGGCCTGCAGCTCAACCAGTCCGACCTGATCAAGAACTACCTGTTCATGCGGCTCGGCGAACGCGCCGAGGACGTCTACGACGCGGTGTGGCTGCCGTTGGAGAAGAAGCTGTCCTCCGATGCTCTCGAGCTGCTCTTCTGGCTGGACCTGGCCCAGCGAGACGAGCGCGCCAAGCAGTCGGACACCTACGCCGGTCAGCAAAAGCGGCTGGAGAGGTTCACGACGCCCGATCAGATCGAGTCCGAGGTGCGGCGCATCGCCGCTCTCGGCGACGTCCTGGCCACGATCCTCGACCCGTCGCGAGAGAGTGACCCCGCGATCCAGCGCCGGCTCGAACACATCCGGGTGTGGGGCTCGACCACTGCCTACCCGGTCGTCATGACGATCCTTGCCCGCCGGGCCGCGGGCACCGCCACACCCGCCCAGGTCGCCGACGCTCTACTGACGCTGGAGTCGTACTTCGTGCGTCGCATCGTGGTGGGGCGCGCTACCGCCGGCCTCAATCGCAGCCTGCTCCAGGCCGTGGGTGCGGTCGCGGACGCCGAAGCAGTCGACGTCTCCCTGCGCGACTACCTATCCCGCGGCCGCAAGTACTTCGCCACCGACAAGCAGATCCGCCAGGCCGTCGGAGTGGTGCCGTTCTACTGGCAGGGCCGCGCCGCGCAGAAGAAGCTCATCCTGCAGTGGCTCGAGGAGTCCTACGGGGGCAAGGAGTTCGTCGACCCGAAGAACCTCACGATCGAACACGTGCTGCCGCAGACCCTGACCGACGCTGTCCGCCAGGACTTCGCGGCCGGCCTTCCCGAGGACGCCGACGTGGCCGCCGAGCACGAGCGTCTCGTGCACACCATTGGCAACCTGTCCCTCACCGGCTACAACAGCGAGCTGAGCAACCGCCCGTTCGCGGCGAAGCGGGTCATGCTCGCTGAGTCCGGGCTCCGCATGAATCACGAGATCGCCGCGAACGAGGCGTGGAGCGTTGACGAGATCAACTCACGTGGGGCGAAGTTGGCCGAGAGGATCATCGGCCTGTGGCCCAGTCCGAACGAGGCCCTCTCCGGCGCGAGCGACGAGGAGCCGTCGGAGACCCGCCGACTGGTCGCCTCGATCGTCGCGGAGATCCCCGCTGGACGTTGGACCTCCTACGGCGAGGTGGCGCTGGTCGCGGGCTCCTATCCCCAGCCAGTCGCGGCGATCATCACCACCCACCCCATGCAAGGCGCCTGGCGGGTGCTCCAGACCGGCGGGACGATCTCCCCTGGCTTCCGCTGGCTCGACCCTGAACGCACCGATGACCTCCACACCCACCTGATGTCCGAGGGTCTGCAGTTCGACGACGACGGACACGCCGCCGCCGACCAGTTCATAGACGGTCGCGAGCTGGCAGAACTCGCAGGACTTGAGGTCGGCGACGAGTCAGGCTGGCGGGCAACGGGCGCCAGGCCGCTGCTGTCACAGCGGCAGGCGTTCTTCCAGACCGTCCGTGACCTCGGTGAGTCCACCGGAGCCCTCATCACCTCGTGGCCCAAGGCCACGACGCAGGACGCCGTCGACGTCAACATTGGTCAGCCCGGCTGCGCCGTCGTGCTGTCCCTCGCCACCCGCGAGCCGGCCGTCTGCTGCTCGTTCTACATCCGCAACGACAAGGCTCTCTTCGCTCACCTTCACAGGCACCGCCAGGAGATCGAGAAAGCCCTCGACGCCACCCTCGAATGGCGCGGCAACCCCGAGCACAAGTCCAGCCAAGTCATCCTGCCGCGCAGGGGCGACTGGCGAGACGACGCCCTCGCGCCCGACCTCGCACAGTGGCTCGTCAAGACCGCGGAGCTCTTCGCCGCGGTCTTCCCGACGTACGTGCAGGAGGCCCGACAGCTCGCCTGAGCGAGGTACTCGCACAGTGGTGTCGCGGGCACGCCTCCGATGATGAGCCCGATCTGAAGATGCCCGCCACGAGCACGCGCCTGTCGGCCTCCCCACGAACGAGGGCCCCGACATGACAGAAACCCCCGCTCGGAGCCCTTCCGGGCCCCCACGAGGGGTTCTGTCACTACAAGGCCCTGAGTTCCAACGGGCCCCACACGCGGTAGCGGTGGGACTTGAACCTCGTCGTGCCGCTGGATGTCGGCGGATGTCAGTCGGTGCTCTGACCTGCGGTGACGCCTTGCGCGCGATGCGCAAGAGTGTGTCCGAAAGCCGCCAGTTGCCGGACTTCTTCGTGACTTCTTCGTGGGTTCGTGTGCCGCGAGGGCGCCGACCGGAGGTGGCGTCCCGCGACGTGGTGGAGTTTCTCGGCACCGTGCGGGTCAGCTCGTTGAGCATGCCGTGAGGAGTTCGGGTTGGTCCACCTCCGTCTCGGTGGGGGCGGTGCCGGTGATCTCGGCCATGGTGGTCTCCGAGCTCGAGCGACCCCGGCGGTACGTCTCCTCCGCTCCTCGAGCAGCTGCACGCACCAGCCGCCTGGTCGACCACCGAGACCGCCGCCTGAAGGGACGCGTCAGCTGACCTCCAGGCCCTCGGACGGGCCGACGGAGGCCGGTGGCGGGTTCTTCAGCAGCTCGAGCAAACCCTTCAGGCGCTCGCAGACTTCGTCGTACCCGAGGACAATCGCGCCAGCGAGGCCTTCGCGGTAGCGCAAGAAGGACTCCCGCTGCTCACCGTCGAGATCGCCGACCCGACCGACGATGACCGCTCCGCTCGTGTGCCACAGGTCGAGATCACCCAGGTCGGGGTCGGGTTCATTCCGGGCGAGGTGGCGGGTGACCGACTCCATCTGCGCCTGGAGCTGAGCGACGGCGCCCGCCAGGTCCTCGCGGTGGGGCGCGTAAACGGCGCGATACGGCTTCGGCTCCATGAGCGTCGCCGCCGGCGTCTTGATCTCGACGACCACAGCGGTTCGCGTGACTGCGTTCTTGCACAGGAAGTCCGTTATGCGTGCCCCCTTGCGCGCGGCGCCAGCGCCGCGAACCTCCGCCTGCTCCAGCACCTCCACAATCGGGGCGCCGAACACCTGCTGAAGGGCGAACGGGTGCGCGTGGAAGAAACCTTGCCAGTAGCTCTCGTCCTTCGCGGCCGCTCCAACCATCCCGCTCTCGAAGGTCTCGATCAATACCTCCAGCGACGCGAGCTCGACATCTTGGCGCAGCCGTCCGAACTGCTCCGGCGACTCTCTCGCCGCCTTGGGTGCCTCGATCCTCACCCGGTCGACGAGCGCAACGCGGTCCTCCTCTGTCATCACGTGGCCGGTCGAGATCTCCTCCGTCAGTGAGTTGATGACCTCGTTCTTCGCGTACTTCGGCTCGACGTCCTGCAGCCCGAACAGGTCAGCAACCGCGTTGTGCCGCTCGGAGTCGATCACCCGCCCGAGCGCGGTCTGTGCGCGGCCCTTGTTCCGGTCGACCGCCTGGCGGTACGTCTCGAAACGAGAGAGTGCCAAGTAGTAGACGCCTCCCCGCTGCTCCTCCACCTGATCAGGTCCGACGAACCGGACAGCCGTGCAGTTGGAGTGGTCCTCGATCGAGTGCAGCAGCCCCCGATACTCGGGCCTGATGCCCAGCCCGTAGGCATAGACCGCCCCGAAGCCCCTCGGCAGTCCGTTCAGCATGGCTAGACCAAACCGCTCACTGAAACCAGAGTGGTCCTGGGGGTCCAGGTCAAACTCCTCGAGCTGCAACTCCGTGACTTGCCGGAACTGGTCTTGGTAGCCACTCGTCGACCGCCAGGTCTTCGGGAAGATGCGCAGGAGGTGCGTGACGGTGTCGAAACGAGCCACCTCGACACTTCGCTGAGCCGTCCCTCGGCCGCTCCACACGAACACCAGGTCGTCACCCTCGTGCTGCTCGTCGATCTCGCCCAAACGGTCCGAGCCATCAACGTCCTGACTCATGCACACCCCTCCAAGCGGTTGGGCGGACCACCTCGGGCAGTCCGTCGAGCACGAAGTCTGACGCGTGCAAGAGCTCCCGCGCAGCGGTTCGGCC
>NZ_DASWPB010000148.1:0-2081 GCF_036404185.1 Lacisediminihabitans sp.
GGGGTGAGCGAGCGGCTCCAGGCGATGATCCTCATGTCGAAGGCCCGAGCGAGCCGCGCGACGGCGGTGCCGAGCCGGCCGAGCCCGAGCACACCGAGGGTCTTCCCCGCGAGCCCCGGACCGATGGTGTGCTGCCAGCCCCCGGACCGCACGGATGCGTCTTCCGCGGCGATGTGCCTGGTGAGGGCGATCATCATCCCGATCGTCAGCTCCGGCACGCCGTTGCCCGCCCCGCCGGTGCCGCTGACGACGATGCCGCGCCCGGCGGCCGCGGTCAGGTCGATGGCCGCGTTGTGCATGCCCGTGGTCACCAGCAGCCGCAGCGCAGGCAGACGCTCGAGCACCTCGGCAAGGAACGCGGTGCGCTCGCGCATGGCCACGACCACGTCGCTTCGCCGCAGCCGCTCGACGAGCGCCTCGCCGTCGAGATGATCGGCGATCGTCTCGATCCGGAAGCGGCGCTCGACCTCCGTCCAGTCCGCCGAGGCGAGGGCCACCCGCTGATAGTCGTCGAGGATCGTCACGGTTCGCACCCGGTCAGCGTATCCACCGTGTCTGAGTCGTGGGCCCGATCGTCGCCGTGCCGCGCAGGTGGCCCTCCGGTTACGACTGCAGCCACTCCAGCAGGTCGGCGTTGATCGTGTCGGCCTGGGTCGTCGGCATCCCGTGCGGGAAGCCGGGGTACGACTTCAGGGTGCCGTTCTGCACGAGCTTGGCCGACAGCGGGCCGGCGTCGGCGTAGGGGACGATCTGGTCGTCCTCGCCGTGCATGACCAGTACCGGCACGGTGATCTTCTTGAGGTCCTCCGTGAAATCGGTCTGGGAGAACGCCACGATGCCGTCGTAGTGGGCCTTCGCCCCGCCCATCATTCCCTGGCGCCACCAGTTCTCGATGATCGCCTCCGACGCCTCCACACCCTCCCGGTTGAAGCCGTAGAACGGCCCAGACGGAAGCGCCCGGTAGAACTCCGAACGGTTGGCCGCCAGCTGCGCCTGCAGGTCGTCGAAGACGCTCTTGGGCAGTCCGCCCGGGTTGCTCTCCGTCTGCACCATGATGGGCGGCACCGCGCTGATGAGGACCGCGCGGGCGACCCGCTCCTCCCCGTACTGGCCGATGTAGTGGGCCACCTCGCCGCCTCCGGTGGAGTGGCCCACGTGGATGGCGTCCCTCAGGTCGAGGAACTCGGTGAGGGCGGCGAGGTCGGCGGCGTAGTGGTCCATGTCGTGCCCCTCGGAGGTCTGCGTGGACCGACCATGCCCGCGGCGGTCGTGGGCGATGACCCGGTAGCCGTGGTTGAGGAAGAAGAGCAACTGCCCGTCCCAGTCATCGGCCGAGAGCGGCCATCCGTGACTGAACACGATCGGCTGCCCGGATCCCCAGTCCTTGTAGAAGATCTCCGTCCCGTCCTTCGTGGTGATTGTGCCCATGATTCCTCCCTGAGTTCGGTTGGTGATGGTCCGCCGGGCCGGAAGCCGACGGCTCGCTCGAACCATATGCCGGGATCGGCGAGGGCGTCTTGCACCGGTGCGCACTGATTCATCTCCACCGCGCGCACAGCCGCTCCCTTTCCCTTTTCCCGCGAGAAAGGTATCGTCGCTTCCACCTCTCCACTGGCCCTGGTTGCGGATGGGAAAGCCGATTGCTCTCGATGTTCTCGCTCAGTTCGATCCCGGAATCGGTGCGCCGGGGGACGCCGCAGGCGGCCCTCGCGAGCTACCCCCTCCCGCTCGAACCGGCCGTCACGCTTCATCTCCTCACCGACGGGTCGCTCACCGTCCGCCACGGCGACCGCACCGCAGAGCTCGTCCCCGGGTCGATGCTGTTCACCTCGACCTCGGAACCGCTGGTCATGTCCCGGCAGGATCGCTGCGACATGACGACCATCACCGTGCCGGTGGCCCGCCTCCGGCTGCCCGCCCGGGTCCTCCGGCGAACCCAGGCCAGGGTCTTCACTCCCGCCGATCCGGTGGTGGCCAGCGGCGCTCTTCTCCTCCAGCGGCTCGCACAGGATGCCCAGGCACATCCGGAGTCCGACTGGAGCGTCCTGGAGCAGAGCATGATCGAGCTCATGCGCGCCCTG
>NZ_DASWPB010000149.1:0-8369 GCF_036404185.1 Lacisediminihabitans sp.
CACTACGCGCACGTCGACGCCCCCGGCCACGCCGACTACATCAAGAACATGATCACCGGTGCTGCCCAGATGGACGGCGCGATCCTCGTGGTCGCGGCGACCGACGGCCCGATGGCGCAGACCCGCGAGCACGTGCTGCTCGCCAAGCAGGTCGGCGTGCCGTACCTGCTGGTCGCCCTCAACAAGGCCGACATGGTCGACGACGAGGAGATCCTGGAGCTCGTTGAGCTCGAGGTTCGCGAGCTGCTCTCCAGCCAGGGCTTCGATGGCGACAACGCCCCCGTCGTCCGCGTCTCCGCTCTCAAGGCCCTCGAGGGCGACGAGAAGTGGGTCGAGACCGTCGTGGAGCTCATGCAGGCCGTCGACGACTCCGTGCCGGACCCGGTGCGCGACAAGGACCGCCCGTTCCTGATGCCGATCGAGGACGTGTTCACGATCACCGGTCGTGGAACCGTCGTGACGGGCCGCGCCGAGCGCGGTACCCTCGCGATCAACTCCGAGGTCGAGATCGTCGGCATCCGCCCGACGCAGAAGACCATCGTCACCGGAATCGAGATGTTCCACAAGCAGCTCGACGAGGCCTGGGCCGGCGAGAACTGTGGTCTGCTGCTCCGCGGCACGAAGCGCGAGGACGTCGAGCGCGGCCAGGTCGTCGTCAAGCCCGGTTCGGTCACGCCCCACACCCAGTTCGAGGGCACGGCGTACATCCTGTCCAAGGACGAGGGCGGACGCCACAACCCGTTCTACGCGAACTACCGCCCGCAGTTCTACTTCCGCACCACCGACGTCACCGGCGTCATCTCGCTGCCGGAAGGCACCGAGATGGTCATGCCCGGCGACACCACGGAAATGACCGTTGAGCTGATTCAGCCCATCGCCATGGAAGAGGGACTGAGCTTCGCGATCCGCGAGGGTGGCCGCACCGTCGGCGCCGGAACGGTGACCAAGGTCATCAAGTAGTACATCCGTTTCACAAAAAGAGGGGCCGAGCCGGAAGGCTCGGCCCCTCTTTTGTGCTGCTCAGTGCCTGCCGCGGGCCTTTCGCAACCGCCTGCCGGCCAGGACGTCCTTCGCGTGCTGCTCCTGCGCCTTGGTGATCTTCGCGGTGTCCCGAGGAGGCAGCTGGATGGTCTCCTCGGCCTCGATGCCCGCCTGGAGCTCGCGCCCCCGCTCCAGCTCCGCATCCAGCTCCGCACCGAACAGCAGCGCGTTGTTCGAGATCCAGATCCAGAGCAGGAAGACGATCACCCCGCCGATCGACCCGTAGGTCGCGTTGTAGTTGGAGAAATTCGCCGCATAGAAGGCGAATCCTGCCGAGGCGATCGCCCAGACGACGAGCGCGGCGACCGCGCCCACGCTGATCCAGCGGAATCGCGGCTGCCTCACGTTGGGGGTCGCGTCGAACAGCACCGCGATGACCACGACGGCGAGCACGGCCAGCACAGGCCACTTGGCGATGTCCCAGGCGACGACGACCCCGTGGCCGAGTCCGAGGGCCGAACCGACCTGCTCGGCGATCGGCCCGCTGATCACCAGCAGCAGCGCGACGATGACCGCGGCGGCCACCGCGAGCACCGTGACGGCGAGGGTGACCGGCCGGAGCTTCCAGAACGGTCGGCCCTCCTGAACGGAGTAGACGCGGTTCATCGCCCGACCGAAGGCTCCCACGTACCCGGAGGCCGACCAGAGCGCACCGACGATGCCGGTCGCGAGCGCCAGACCGGCGGCCGGGGAGTGGGTCAGGTTCTGGATGGGCTCACGGAGGAGGTCCAACGTCGAGGCGGGGACGAGCCCCTGGACGAGGTCGAGCAGCGTGTCCGTCGTCCGTCTCGCGTTCCCGAAGAGACCGAGCAGCGAGACGATGGCGAGCAGCGCGGGGAACACGGCGAGGACCGCGTAATAGGTCAGGGCCGCGGCGAGGTCGGTGCACTGGTCGGCGCTGAACTCCCTGACCGTCTTCCTGAGCACGTAGCCCCACGATCGCTTCGTGATGTCGTCGGGTGAGTCCGGTTTGCGCGGGTCGTCGGGGGCCGGCTCGGACGTCTCGGCGGCCTCCCGGCCGCGGCGGTCAGCCATTCCGGTGGGACGCGCCGCGGACGGAGGCGACGGCCCAGAACACGAGTCCGCCCACGGCCGCGACGGCGCCGGCCGCGGCGCCGAGGACGACCAGCGGGCGTTCGGCGTAGAGGATCCTGGTGCTCTTCCACAGTTCCGCCGGGGTGAGCCGGCGCTCGATCTCGTCGAGCGTCTCCTCGAGGTCGTCCCGGGTCTTGTCGGCGTCGAGATGCAGGGCGTTCTCGCCCGCCTCGTCGTCGGGGGTCGTGGTGGCGTCGGTCATGAGTTCGTTCCTTTCACTGTGCGGATGTCCGCCTTGATGCTGTCGATGGTCTGCTCCGGCAACGGGGGAATCCCCGATTTCAGGCTCCTCACCCCGATGAGCGCGAGCACCGCGGCGATCACCAGCAGCGCGGCAGCCACGATGAGCGCGGCGAGCCACGCGGGGAGCGCCGTCGCCAGTCCGAGGATGGCGGCCGCGATGAGCGTGCCGATGAGGTACAGCCCGATGATCGCCGCGCCGGCGAGCAGGCCGATGCCCACGCCGGCCTCCTTGAGCTTTGCGGTCAGCTCGATCCGGGCGGCCCTCAGCTCGTCCCTGACCAGCCTCGAGACCTGCTCGGGGATCCGGCGCAGGAGGCGCAACAGGGGAGGGCGCCTCGGAGAACCCTCGGTCTCGGACATCGGTGGCACGGTCTCGGTCATGATGATCCCTTCTGTGAACGTGCAACGTCGAGGTGTGGTCCATGACGGTACTCCCGCACGAAGAGGCCGGCGAGGGCTTGCACGCCTCGCCTCGGCGTGCAAGGGCTTGTCTGAGACCGTCCCGTTCCTACGATGGGCCTTATGCCTCGTCTTCGCAGGAGCGACTCCTCCTCCGCCGGCATTCGTCGTCTGCGGGCGGGACGCGGGTTCTCCTACCGCGACGTCGACGGACATCCGATCACCGATCCTGAGCTGCGCGAGCGCATCAACCGTCTCGCGATCCCGCCCGCCTGGACGGACGTGTGGATCTCGCCGTACGCCAACGGCCACATCCAGGCCACGGGGCTCGATGCGGCGGGGCGACGGCAGTACATCTACCACCCGACCTGGCGAGAGCAGAAGGACCGTCTCAAGTTCGACCGCATGCTCAGCCTCGCCGAATCGCTGCCGACCGCGCGGCGCCTGGTGACGATGGACCTGCGCTCCGACGAGCCCAGCAAGCGACGCGCCCTGGCCGCCGCCTTCAGGATGCTCGACACCGGCTCGCTACGGGTCGGCTCGGAGCGCTACGCGGAGGCGAACGGCAGCCGTGGCCTGGCGACCCTGCTGTGCTGCCACGCGAGCATCAGCGGCGCGACGGTGGTGCTCGACTTCCCCGCGAAGAGCGGCCAGGAGTGGCACTCGGAGATCGAGGATGCCGACCTCGCCGACGTGGTCAGGTCGCTCAAGCGGCGGGGTCCGAACGCCCGGCTGCTCGCCTACCGGGAGAGCGGGTCGTGGCATCCCCTGGCGGCGACCGACATCAACGCCTATGTGCGCGAGCGCACCGGTGGCGACTTCACCGCCAAGGACTTCCGCACGCTGCACGGAACCCTCGCCGCCGCCGCGAGCCTCGCCAGGCGCGGTCCGGAGCAGAGGCGGGCGCCGAGGGAGCGGGCGATCGCGCAGGCCATGCGGGATGCGGCCACGGTGCTCGGCAATACTCCGGCCATCGCCAGGAGCAGTTACGTCGACCCGCGGATCGTCGATCACTACGTCGCCGGGAGGACCATCGATCCGACCCGTCTGCACTCCGCCGAGGCGGAACTGCGGGCCGAGCTGTTCGAGTAGGGAGTTGGTGGCGGGAGAAGCTGTCTCGCGGCGGGAGGCACACCTCCCTCCGCGATGCGAATTGCCCGCCGCGGGGTGCAGCGTCTCCCGCCATGGGGTCATCGGTGCGCCGCGGGATGCGACATCTCCCGCCGCATCCGGATGACCGCGTCCGGATGCGGCGGCGCCCGCGGATTTCCGACACGCCGGAGCATGACACGCCCGGGTTGCAGCAAGTCGAATGGTGTGGCAAACTCTTCTAGTTCAACATTCCCGATCTCTGTACCGGGATCACTGCCAGGCAGTGCATAGGCAAGAGGCTTCCGACGTCACCGTCGGAGTGGTCCGGCCTAGGCGGCGGGCAGCAGAACGCGACTTAATCGACATCCGCAGTGCACATCTTTGTGTGCGCAGGTCAGGCGACACGCCCGACCGCGGGGGTCGGTGAACAGTGCAGTACTTGACACAAAAACAGTGGTGCGAAGCACCCGTTCCTGTCACAGGGCGCGGGGCCGAGCTAACCAAACATCCAATAGTCGCCTCCTCGAGGCGGCCACGATGTTCTAAAGAGAGTGAGTCACACATGGCGGGACAGAAGATCCGCATCCGACTTAAGTCGTATGACCACGAGGTCATCGACAGCTCGGCGCGCAAGATCGTCGACACGGTGACCCGTGCCGGCGCAACCGTCGTCGGCCCGGTGCCCCTTCCTACCGAGAAGAACGTGATCGTCGTGATCCGTTCCCCTCACAAGTACAAGGACAGCCGCGAGCACTTCGAGAAGCGCACCCACAAGCGTCTGATCGACATCATCGACCCGACGCCCAAGGCTGTCGACTCGCTCATGCGTCTCGACCTGCCTGCCGACGTCAACATCGAGATCAAGCTGTAGGACAACTGATGGCTACCACTAAGACAAGCAAGGGCCTCCTGGGCACCAAGCTCGGCATGACCCAGGTCTGGGATGCGAACAACAAGCTCATCCCCGTCACCGTCGTCGAGATCACGCCCAACGTCGTGACCCAGCTGCGCACCCCAGAGATCGACGGCTACAGCGCCGTCCAGATCGCCTACGGCCAGATCGACCCCCGCAAGGTCAACAAGCCGAAGGCCGGTCACTTCGAGAAGGCGGGCGTCACGCCTCGCCGTCACCTCACCGAGGTCCGCACCGCCGACGCGGCGGAGTACGCGCTCGGCCAGGAGATCGCGGTCGACATCTTCGAGCCAGGGCAGAAGGTCGACGTCGTCGGCACCAGCAAGGGCAAGGGATTCGCCGGCGTCATGAAGCGCCACAACTTCAAGGGCGTCTCCTCCAGCCACGGTTCGCACCGCAACCACCGCAAGCCCGGTTCGATCGGCGCCTCCTCGACCCCCAGCCGGGTCTTCAAGGGAATGCGCATGGCCGGCCGCATGGGTGGCGACCGCGTCACCGCGATGAACCTCACCGTCCACTCGGTCGACCTCGAGAAGAACATCATCCTGGTCAAGGGTGCGGTTCCCGGTGCTCGTGGCCGCATCGTCTTCGTCCGCAACGCAGTGAAGGGAGCGTAAGTCACATGGCTGAGACAAACACGCTCGACGTCCTGGACTCCACGGGCAAGAAGGTCGGCGCTGTCGACCTTCCCGCCGAGACCTTCGACGTGCAGACCAACATCCCGCTGATCCACCAGGTCGTCGTCGCGCAGCGCGCAGCGGCACGCCAGGGCACGCACAACACGCTTCGCCGTGGTGAGGTGTCCGGTGCCGGTCGCAAGCCGTTCAAGCAGAAGGGAACCGGTCGCGCCCGCCAGGGCTCGATCCGCGCGCCCCAGATGACCGGTGGTGGCATCGTCCACGGACCCCACCCCCGCGACTACGCGCAGCGCACCCCCAAGAAGATGATCGCTGCGGCCCTTCGCGGCGCGCTGTCTGACCGCGCCCGCGGCGGACGCATCCACGTCATCGACTCGCTCTCGGTCGGGGAGACCCCGTCGACCAAGACGATCGTCGCCCTGCTCGAGAGCATCGCCACCAGCAAGCACGTGCTCGTCGTGCTCGAGCGTGACGACCTGCTGAGCCAGAAGAGCGTTCGCAACATCCCGACGGTGCACGTGCTCCCCTGGGACCAGCTCAACGCCTACGACGTGCTCGTGAGCGATGACATCGTCTTCACCAAGGGCGCCTTCGACGCCTTCGTCTCCGGCCCGGCCCGGCAGGTCAAGGCCGAGGAGAGGGATGACGCAACCGTCAGCAAGAAGCGCGTCAGCCCCGAGCGGGCCGCCGCGAACAAGGAGGAGGTCAGCGCATGACCGAGATCAACAAGGACCCGCGCGACGTCATCCTGGCGCCCGTCGTCTCCGAGAAGAGCTACAGCCTGATCGATCAGGGCAAGTACACCTTCATCGTGGACCCGCGCTCGAACAAGACCGAGATCAAGCTGGCGATCGAGAAGATCTTCGCCGTCGAGGTCGCCTCGATCAACACCCTGAACAAAAAGGGCAAGTCGCAGCGCACCAAGTTCGGCACGGGCAAGCGCAAGGACACCAAGCGCGCCATCGTCACACTCAAGTCCGGTTCCATCGACATCTTCACGGCCGTCGGTTAGGGAGCAGAGGAATAAATCATGGCTATTCGCAAGTACAAGCCCACGACTCCCGGTCGTCGCGGTTCCTCGGTGGCAGACTTCGCCGAGATCACCCGTTCGACCCCGGAGAAGTCGCTGCTTCGTCCGCTGCCCAAGACCGGTGGACGCAACAACGCCGGCCGCATCACCACGCGCCACATCGGCGGTGGCCACAAGCGCCAGTACCGCGTCATCGACTTCAAGCGCAATGACAAGGACGGTGTCAACGCCAAGGTCGCCGAGATCGAGTACGACCCGAACCGCACGGCCCGCATCGCGCTCCTGCACTTCGTCGACGGCACCAAGCGCTACATCATCGCGCCGAACAAGCTGAACCAGGGCGACATCGTCGAGTCGGGTGCCGGGGCTGACATCAAGCCGGGCAACAACCTGCCGCTGCGCAACATCCCGGTCGGCACCGTGGTCCACGCGATCGAGCTCAAGCCGGGCGGGGGAGCCAAGCTGGCCCGCTCCGCCGGAGCGTCCGTCCGCCTGGTCGCCAAGGACGGCCCGTACGCGCAGCTCCGGCTGCCGTCCGGCGAGATCCGCAACGTGGATGCCCGCTGCCGCGCGACGATCGGCGAGGTCGGCAATGCCGAGCAGTCGAACATCAACTGGGGAAAGGCCGGCCGTCTGCGCTGGAAGGGCGTTCGCCCGACCGTCCGCGGTGTCGCCATGAACCCGGTCGACCACCCGCACGGTGGTGGAGAGGGCAAGACCTCCGGTGGACGCCACCCGGTCAGCCCGTGGGGCCAGAAGGAAGGCCGCACCCGCCACATCAACAAAGAGAGCGACAAGCTCATCGTTCGCCGCCGTACCGTCGGCAAGAAGCGCAAGTAGGAGTTGTAGAGGATGCCACGCAGTCTCAAAAAGGGCCCCTTCGTCGACGACCACCTGTTTCGCAAGGTGGCCAGGGCGAACGAAGCCAGCAGCAAGAGCGTTATCAAGACCTGGTCGCGCCGCTCGATGATCATCCCGTCTTTCCTGGGACACACCATCGCGGTGCACGACGGTCGCAAGCACATCCCGGTGTTCATCACCGAGACCATGGTTGGGCACAAGCTCGGAGAGTTTGCCCCCACCCGCACCTTCCGTGGACACGAGAAGGACGACAAGAAGGGTCGTCGCCGCTAGCGCGGCGGCGGAATAGGTAGAGAAATGGTTGAATCCATCGCTCGCGTGAAGCACATTCGCGTCACCCCCACGAAGGCTCGTCGTGTCGTCAACATGATCCGCGGCAAGCAGGCCCAGGAGGCCCTGGCCATCCTGAAGTTCGCACCGCAGGGTGCGAGCACCCCCGTCTACAAGCTCGTCGAGTCGGCCATCGCCAACGCCCGGGTCAAGGCGGACGCCAGCAACAGCTACCTGGACGTCGAGGACCTGTTCGTCTCGTCGGCTTACGTCGACGAGGGGGCGACCCTGAAGCGCTTCCAGCCCAGGGCACAGGGACGCGCCTTCCAGATCCTGAAGCGCACCAGCCACATCACGATCGTCCTGGCCACGCCGGACGAGATCGATGCCGGTTCGACCACCGCCTCGTCGAAGAAGGCAGGGAAGAAGTAATGGGACAGAAAGTAAACCCGTATGGGTTCCGTCTTGGCATCACCACCGACCACGTGTCGCGGTGGTTCTCGGACAGCACCAAGGTCGGGCAGCGTTACAGCGACTACGTCGCCGAGGACGTCAAGATCCGCAACCTGCTGAAGACCAGCCTGGATCGCGCGGGAGTCGCGCGCATCGAGATCGAGCGCACCCGTGACCGCGTCCGCGTGGACATCCACACCGCGCGTCCCGGCATCGTCATCGGTCGTCGTGGCGCGGAGGCGGAGCGCATCCGCACCGACCTCGAGAAGCTGACCTCCAAGCAGATCCAGCTGAACATCCTCGAGGTGAAGAACCCCGAGGCCGAGGCTCAGCT
>NZ_DASWPB010000150.1:0-3700 GCF_036404185.1 Lacisediminihabitans sp.
GTCACCATCGACGGGACCCCGCACCTGCCGGAGCCGTTCGCGCCGCCGTGGCGCCGCGAGGACTTCGCCGGCATCCTCGACCACCTCACCGACCAGCGCCGTGCCCCGGTGCGGGTCGAGGTCCGCGAGGCGGACGGGTCGATGTTCACCGACATCATCACGCCCGGCAGAGGTCGCAAGCCCGACCCGCAGCCGGCCTCCGAGCCGGCGCCGCCAGCCCTGCCGGCGCTCTACGGAGAAGGGTTCGTACCGGGCGAGGACGTCGCGGTCGCTGTCGTCATCGCCCACTCCGACGCCGGCCCGGACGGCGCCGCCCGCGCCGTGATCACCGTCGACCAGCTCGCGGCCAGTCCGACCCGCGAGGTCATCCTGCTCGGGCGCGTCTCCGGCGCCGTCACGATCGGGCACCCCGAGACGGCGACAAGATGAGCACGCCCCGCCCGTCCGGCCCGCCCGGAGCAATGGGCGACGAGCTGACCAACCTCGGCATCGGCCTTCTCGTGGCCGCCGCGATCCTCGCCGGCATCCTGCGCGGCGCCGCCTCCCTCGCTGCCTGGATCACCGGCACGAGCCAGCCGGCCGGCGGCGTCGAGACCGGGCTCGCCGTACTCGTACACCCCGGCGACCCGGCCGCCGCGTTCAGCGCACCGGGCCTGAGCGCGGTCGCCTACTGGATCACCGCGACGGCCCTCATCCTGGCGACGACGGCAATCGCCCTGCTCATCTGGCAGTTCGCCCGCGAACACGGCCGGCAACTCAAGAACGACCCGTACCGCATCGTCGGGATCGCCACCCGGAGCGACGTCGCCCGCGCCGCATCCGAGAGAGCGCTGCTGCGCCGTGCGAGGCATCTGCGGGCATCGCTCGACAAGCCGCAGCCCGAGGACATCGGCTACCGGATCGGCAGCTCGCGCGGCAAGGGCGTCTGGGCCTCCGTCGAGGACTCGATCCTGCTGATCGGGCCGCCGCGCTCCGGGAAGGGCGCGCACATCGTCATCAACATGATCCTGGACGCCCCCGGCGCGGTCGTCACGACCTCGACGCGGCCCGACAACCTCACCGCCACGTTGCGGGCGCGGGAGAAGGTCGGGCCGGTCGCGGTCTTCGACCCACAGCACCTGGCCGAAGGCGTACCCGCCGGCCTGCGCTGGTCGCCCATCCGCGGATGCGAGGACCCCCTGACCGCGATGATCCGCGCGACCGGGCTCGCCGCCGGCACCGGCCTCTCCGCCGGCGGGGTCGAGGGCGGCGGATTCTGGGAAGGCAAGACCCGCACCGCACTCCAAGCCCTGCTCCACGCCGCGGCGCTGGATCGGCGCCCGCCGGGCGAGCTGTTCCGTTGGACCCTCGACCCCGCAGCCGCCGCCGACGCCGTCGCGATCCTCACCGCCAACCCGAAAGCCGCAACCGGATGGGCCGACTCCTTGCAGGCCATGATCGACTCCGACCCCCGCACCCGCGACTCCATCTGGCAAGGCGTCTCGTTGTCACTGGCGGCGCTCGCGGACCCGCGTGTGCTCGACGCCGTGAACCCCCGCGAGGGAGAGGACTTCGACCCCGAGGCGTTCCTGCGAGCCAGGGGCACGCTCTACCTGCTGGCGACCGGAGCCGGAGCCAACAACTCCGCCGCGCTGGTCGCGGCGTTCGTCGAAGACCTCGTCGAGGCTGCCCGCCGCATCGCGGCCCGCAGCCCCGGCGCACGGCTCGACCCGCCGCTGCTGCTCGCGCTTGACGAGGTGGGCAACCTCGCGCCCTTGCCGTCGTTGCCGACGCTCATGGCGGAGGGAGGCGGCACCGGGATCACGACCATGCCCGTCCTCCAGTCCCTAGCCCAAGCCAGGGAGAAGTGGTCGGAGAACGCCGCCGGCGCGATCTGGGACGCCTCGATCGTCAAGATCGTCCTCGGCGGTGCCTCCAACCCCAAGGACCTCCACGACCTGACCACGCTCATCGGGGAACGCGACGAGGCCACAGACTCCACCACCATCGGCGACCACGGCTCCCGCTCTGCACAACGTTCGATCAGGCGTGTTCCGATCATGCCGCCCGACATGATCCGCACCCTGCCGTTCGGCACCGCGCTCGTGCTGCTGCGCTCCGCACCGCCCATCGTCACCCGGATGCGGACCTGGACCAGCCGACCCGACGCGGCCCAGCTCCGTGTTGGTCGGGGCGGCATCGAGGCATTGTTGGAGCGCCGTTCGTAGGAACGACCCGGTGCACCTGCCTGGTAGAGCGACCCCACGGTGAGGTCGCCGTCAACCGCAGGAGGGCAGTCCGATGGACATCCACACTCAGCAGTCGATCTCCGGCTTCATCGCCTCCGACCCGCAGCTCAGCTATAACGCGAATGGGCAGGCGCGGTTCTATGCCCGGTTCGGGCAGGAACACTTCGAGCGGAACCAGGACGGTACCTTCACCCAGCTGGACCCCACGTTCCATGATCTTGTTGCGTTCCGAGCGACGGCTGAGCGTGCGCACGAGCGGTTCACGAAGGGCGACAGCTTCGTCGCCGAGGGCTACGTGCGCGAGTACGAGGCGACCCGGGATGGCGAGCAGGTGCCGACCGAGCAGTTCGTGGCGAAGAAGATCGGCCACGACCTCGCCCGAACTCGCTATGACGTCGACCGCGCACCCCGCAATGCACCGGCCGTCGACCAGGAGGCACCTGGGCAGGAGGCCTCAGCACGACAGACGCCGACCACGCCGGCGCCGGAGTTCCAATCGCCCGAGCGCGGCAGCGCGCCGACACCGACCGCGCTCGGGATCTGAGGAGGCCCGACCATGAGCATCACCGCGGAGGAAATCCCGGAGTTCGACGAGCCGGAACCCGATGCCGAGGGCGAGGAGGCTGCTGCGAGGCCAGCGTTGTCCGATGCCGACTCGATCCCAGGACCGCCGCACCCGGTGAACTGGAACCTGCTCACCGCCGATGAGGCCGGACCCGAGTGGGCAGAGCTCGACCGATGGGTGACCTGGCTCCGCCACACCTACGGCCTCCCGGCCAGTGTCGTCCCGCCATTCTGGTACCGGCACCCCGAACTGTTGTGGGAGTTGTCCGCGCTACACCTGCACTGGCTGTGCGCCTACGACCCCGATCAGAACGGCTCCGCGCCGCTCGGCTGGCACCGCGACTTTGCCGACGCCCGCCAAAGGCTCCGCGACTGGGTCGCGGCCTGCGGCACCCGCCTGGACCGCGACCGCCCCACCCGACAGACCACCTGGCCCGGCGAGGACGCGGCCGCGCCTGTCGAGGACATCGTGGTAGCCGACCGGGCCGAGGACTTCCGGCTCTTCGTCCGAGCCGACGTCGCCTGGCGGCAAGCGGCCGAGGACGCCTTCTACGCCAGCCTGGGCGATGACGATGACGAGTCCGACGATTGACAGCGGCGTTGGCCCCATCGAGCCGTTGTGGTGCACGCGGGAGGTCTCGACGTTTCTGAACGTCTCTGAGGCCACCCTCTCGCGCTGGCGCAGGGAGAGGATCGGCCCACCGTTCCTCCGTGTTGGCGGCATCTCCCGGTACAGCCCCGCCACGGTGCGCGCTTGGGTAGCCGAGCAGGAGCAGGCTCGTGGCTGACCCGCGCAACCACCGGATGCCGCCGGTCGGGGTGAACCTGACTACCGACGTCGAACGCCGCGTGGACGGGTTCCGCGCCCGTGTGAGATGGACCGATCCGTCCACGCATAAACGTGTCGG
>NZ_DASWPB010000151.1:0-5991 GCF_036404185.1 Lacisediminihabitans sp.
CTGGGACACATGCCACCCGCCCTCGTGCTTGAGCGTGTGATGTTTGGGACAGAGGCTGGCGAGATTCCGCCAGTCGGTCGAACCGCCGTACTGCCAGTCGAGTGTGTGATCGAGGTCGCAGGTGCCGGCGGAACGGCCACAGCCGGGGAATCGGCAGGTGCCGTCGCGCACGCGCAACCAGGTGCGCAGCCGGGCCGGTATGCGGTAGCTGTCGCGCCCCACCGAAAGCACCGCCCCGGTCTCGGGATGGGTGAGCAACCGGGTCAGCGAGGGAGCCTCGGCGGTGAGCAGCCTCGCGGTCTCGGGATCGATGGGGCCGTAACCCTCGAGCGTGGCGGGCTGCTCGCTCGCCCCGAGGAGCGTGAGAACCGGCACGGTGACCATCACCCGCGGACGGATGCGCCGGAAGAGGCCCTCGATCGGGTTGGCAACCACCGTGTCGCCGGCATCCCGGCCATCGTCCGCCTCGACACCGTCAGCGCTGCCGTCGCCGAGGAGAACGGTGGCGAGCACATCGGCCCGGAGCTGGGTGAGGGTGCGGGTCTCCTCCGCCGTCTGCAGGCCGCGCGAGGTCTCGGTGATGCGGGAGTAGATGGCGACCGCCTGCTCGACGGGGAGATAGGCGCTGAGCCAGGCCATGCCGTCCGCGCCGCCGCTGCACTCGATCCGCCGGTCGGTGACCGCGCGGCGATGCCGCTCGATCGCGGAACCCGGATCCATCCGCTCGCGCAGGGAGCGCAGCCTGCGATCGAAGGCGGACGGCGTGAGGCTGCTGGCGAGTGGGAGCGCGGCCTGCTCCAGTTCGGCGCGGATGGCGGGCTCCAGGGGCGCGGCCTGATCGACCACAAGCTGGGCATGCCGGTAGCCGATCGAGCCGGAACGCAGGGCGGCGAGTGTCGCGGGAAGATCGTTGACCAGCGCCTGGCTGTCGTTCACCAGAGACTCCGCGGTTCGCTCCGGCATCCGCATCGCGCAGGCGAGCTCGGCGATCAGCGACCGCCGCCCGAGGTCGGGGCCCATGCCCGCCGCGGTGCCGGCGACGGACGCCTCGGTGAACTCGCTCCAGACCCTGGCCTGCTCGATCGCCTCCGCGCGCATGCCGGTCAGTTGCGCGATCATCCGGTCGAACTGGGCGACCGTCTCCACCAACTCCGACCGGGTGTCGGCCATCATCGCGTAGGCGGTCGGCACTGCGACCGGGGTGCTGATGAGGCCTTCCATGCGACAACTCAACACCACACCACCGACATTGGCGGGCGGGCTTGGGCCGGCCTGGGTACAACATTCACAACGGGTTGGCAACCGATCGAATGGACGGATGCCGCGGCTGACCAGGGGACGCGGATGCGCGCCGAGGGGACGTGGGCGCCTAAACCGAGTCGTCGTCCAGCCGGCGATTCACCACGGCCTGCTCGTGATGATCGGGGATCTCGCAGGTGTCGCCGATGCAGACGGCGGCACTCGGATCCCCGACGACGGTGAACGGCGCGGCCGACGCGACCGGCGCCGAGGCATCCGCCATGGCGCTGTCGCTCAGCCCGTCTCTCACGGCGCTGTCCCTCACTGCGCTGTCCCTCACTGCGCTGTCCCTCACTGGGCCGCCGCCCTCTCGCCGGCCACCTGGGTGAGCACGTTGGCGAAGGTCTGCGCCTCCTGCGCACCGGACACCGCGTACTTGCCGTCGATCACGAAGAAGGGAACGCCCTGGATGCCGTACGCACCCGCCTGCGCGACGTCCGCCTTGACGTCGGCCAGGAACTCGTTGGACTCGAGCGAGCGCACCACGTCGGCGCGGTCGAAGCCGAGTTCCGCGGCGATGTCGGCGAGATCCTCGATCCGGCCGACGTGCTCCCCGTTGATGAAGTAGGCCTTGAACAGGCGCTCCTTCATCTCGAGCTGGCGGCCCTTCGACTTCGCGTAGTGGATGAGCTCGTGCGCCTTGACCGTGTTGGTCTGGTGCATGTGGTCGTAGTCGTAGTCGAGACCGACCTCTGCGGCAATGCCGGTGACCCGGTCGAGCATCTGCTCCACCTGGTCGATCGGCACCCCCTTGCGCTGGCTGAGGTAATCCGCCGGGGTGCCGTCGAAGTCCACCGGGGTGTCCGGCGCGAGCTCGAAGGAGTGATACTCCACCTCGACCTCACCGCCGAATGCGGCGGCTCCCGCCTCGAACTTGCGTTTTCCGATGTAGCACCATGGGCACTGCACATCGGACCAGATGTCGACTTTGATCGGTTCACTCACGCGGGTGTCAACGGCGGCCGGCGACATCCTATTCCCACCCGCGATCGGTCCGTGCGGATGCCCGGTGCCGGCCCGCAGTTCATACACACGTATGGACCCGTCACCGCCCAGCGGAACGACGAGTCAGTCCCAGAGGACGCCAAACTATCTTGACGTCGAAATACCCTGGTCAGAAGCCGGTTTTTAATTTCAGAATGGGGCCCATTTCGGGACTTTCGACCCCTTATCGGCCTCCGGGCACGAGTTACATGAGACGTAGATCAGATTGACGCGCGAGGCCTGAAGAAGTGATGAACCATTCGGACTCTTCGGTTCGGCAGTGCAATCGGGTTGCAGTGCGGCTGACGCACTCGACAGGACATCGAGGTCAATCTGACCGGAGTTCTCTGAAGTGCGTTTGTTGTCAGGACAGCACGTGACGACAGTGGCCTGCAGAGGACTTCCCACCACATGGTAAAAACTGGGAGGATCCCGTGAGCACCACATTTGAAAGCATCGTCACTCCGACAGCGATCGAAGTCGACACCTTGGTCACCAAAGCCGAGAAGGCCCTCAAGGAATTTCTGAAGCTGGACCAGGCGCAGGTCGACCTCATCGTCAAGAAGGCCTCCGTCGCCGCCCTCAGCAAGCACGGAGTCCTGGCCAAGATGGCCGTCGACGAAACCCACCGCGGCGTCTTCGAGGACAAGGCCGTCAAGAACATCTTCGCCTGCGAGCACGTGGGCAACTCCATGCGGGATCTCCGCACGGCCGGTGTCATCTCCCACGACGAGCTGACCGGCATCACCGAGATCGCCGAGCCCGTCGGTGTCATCGCCGGTGTCACCCCCGTTACCAACCCGACCTCGACCGTCATCTTCAAGTCGCTCATCGCGCTGAAGACCCGCAACCCGATCGTCTTCGGCTTCCACCCGGCCGCCCAGGAGTCTTGCGCCGAAGCGGCTCGCATCGTCCGTGACGCCGCCGTCGCCGCCGGAGCCCCCGCGGACTGCGTGCAGTGGGTTGCCAATCCCTCCCTCGAAGCAACCTCCGCACTCATGAACCACCCGGGCGTCGCGCTCATCCTGGCCACCGGCGGAAACGCCATGGTCAAGGCCGCGTACTCCTGTGGAAAGCCGGCCCTCGGCGTCGGCGCGGGCAACGTGCCCGCCTACGTCGAGAAGTCGGCGAAGCTCAAGCGCGCCATCAACGACCTGGTGCTGTCCAAGGCCTTCGACAACGGCATGATCTGCGCCTCCGAGCAGGCCGCCATCCTCGACACCGAGATCTACGACCAGGCCATGGCCGAGTTCAAGATCCTGCACGCCTACCGCTGCACCCCCGAGGAGAAGGCGAAGCTCGAGGAGTTCATCTTCGGCGTCGAGGCGCACAGCCAGAACTGCGCGATGGCCAAGCTCAACGCGGCCGTCGTCGGCCAGTCGCCGGTCTGGATCGCCAAGCAGGCCGGGTTCACCGTCCCGGACGACACCTCGATCCTCCTCGCCGAGATCTCGGGAGTCGGACCGGACGAGCCGCTCAGCCGTGAGAAGCTCACCCCCGTGCTCGCCATCCTCCGCGCGAACTCGCAGGAGGAGGGCATCAGCCTCGCCGAGCAGATGGTCGAATTCGACGGCCTCGGTCACAGCGCGGCCATCCACACGGAGGACGCCGACCTCGTCGAGCGCTACGGAACCCGCGTCAAGGCCGTCCGCATCATCTGGAACGCCCCGTCCGCCCTCGGCGGCATCGGCGACATCTACAACGCCTTCATCCCGTCGCTCACCCTCGGTTGCGGCAGCTACGGACACAACTCGGTGTCGAACAACATCTCGGCAGTCAACCTGGTCAACGTGAAGCGGATTGGACGGCGTAACAACAACATGCAGTGGTTCAAGGTGCCGTCGAAGGTCTACTTCGAGCCGAACGCCATCCGCTACCTCATCGACATGCCCGATGTGAACCGCGTGACGATCGTCACCGACCCGACCATGACCCGCATCGGATTCGTCGACAAGATCCTGGATGTCCTCCGCCGTCGCCCGAACGAGGTCGCCGTGCAGATCATCGACAGCATCGAGCCGGAGCCGAGCGTCAACACGGTCAAGCGCGGTGCAGAGCAGATCAGGGCCTTCGCCCCCGACACGATCATCGCCCTCGGCGGCGGTTCGCCCATGGACGCCTCGAAGGTCATGTGGCTGCTGTACGAGCACCCGGAGGTGGAGTTCTCCGACCTCAAGGAGAAGTTCTTCGACGTGCGCAAGCGCGCCTTCCGCTTCCCGGCGCTCGGCAAGCTCGCCAAGCTCGTCTGCATCCCGACCTCGTCGGGAACCGGCGCGGAGGTCACGCCGTTCGCGGTCATCACGGACACCGACACGGGCCGCAAGTACCCGCTCGCCGACTACGCGCTCACCCCGACCGTCGCGATCATCGACCCGAAGCTCACCGGCCTTATGCCGGCCAAGCTCGCGGCCGACTCCGGCATGGACGCCCTGACCCACGCCACCGAGGCCTACGTCTCCGTCTACGCCAACGACTTCACCGACGGCATGGCGCTTCAGGCGATCAAGCTCATCTTCGACAACCTCGAGACCTCGGTCAACGACCCGAGCAACGAGAAGGCTCGCGAGAAGATGCACAACGCGGGAACGATCGCCGGCATGGCGTTCGGCAGCGCGTTCCTCGGTATCGTGCACGCCATGGCGCACACGATCGGTTCGAGCCTGCACCTCGTGCACGGCCGCACCAACGCCGTGCTGCTCCCCCACGTGATCCGCTACAACGGCAAGGTCCCGACCAAGCTGACCAGCTGGCCCAAGTACGAGAGCTACGTCGCCCCCGAGCGCTTCCAGCAGATCGCGAAGACCCTCGGTCTTCCGGCTGCCACGCCAGAGGAAGGCGTCGAGTCGTACGCGGTCGCGGTCGAAGGACTGCGCAAGCGCGTCGGCATCGAGGACTCGTTCAAGGCCCAGGGCGTCAACGAGGCCGAGTTCATCGGCCGCCTCGACGAGCTCGCCATGAACTCCTACGAGGACCAGTGCGCGCCGGCCAACCCCCGGATGCCGATGCTGGACGACATGAAGACCCTCATGACGGCCGCGTACTACGGCACCTCGTTCGAGCAGGTCAGGGCGCAGAACGCGGAGGTCACCGACGAGGCCGTCGCCGAGCGGCTCACCTCGGCGCAGCGCCTGGCCAGCCCGCGCAAGCCCAAGGCTGAGGCCGCCAAGGCCTAGGCAGCCAGAACCCGAAAAGGGGGTGGACGCAGATTCTGCGTCCACCCCCTTCTTCGTCGCCCGCGGGCAGGAATCGTGCGGCGCGCCTGGCACGCCGGGGGTATCAGGCGCCCAGGAGCTCCGCGCCGAGGTAGGCCTCCAGCCGGTCGAGCGAGACGCGCTCCTGGGCCATGCTGTCGCGTTCGCGTACGGTCACGGCCCGATCGTCCAGGGTGTCGAAGTCGACGGTGACGCAGAACGGCGTGCCGATCTCGTCCTGCCTGCGGTAGCGGCGACCGATGGCGCCGGCGTCGTCGAAGTCGATGTTCCAGTGCTTGCGCAGACCGGCCGCGAGCTCGCGGGCGACCGGCGAGAGCCGCTCGTTGCGGGACAGCGGAAGCACGGCGACCTTGATGGGCGCGAGCCTCCGGTCGAGCCGGAGCACGATGCGCTTGTCGACCCCGCCCTTCGTGTTGGGGGCCTCGTCCTCGTGGTACGCGTCCACGAGGAAGGCCATGAGGGCGCGGGTGAGACCGAAGGCCGGCTCGATCACGTA
>NZ_DASWPB010000152.1:0-31914 GCF_036404185.1 Lacisediminihabitans sp.
TGCCCGTCCAATAGGATGAATCCGCCATGATCCAGACCATCGACCTGCGGGGCCTTCGGCCGAGCCGCACCGAACTCCTCTCCCTCGTCCCGCGATCCTCCACCGACGTGTCCGCCGCGACGCAGGTGGCGACCGAGCTCATCGCGGACGTGCGGCTGCGCGGGCGGGAGGCCCTGCTCGACCAGGCGGAGCGGCTCGACGGAGTCAGGCCGGAGCGGGTCAGGCTGGATCCCACCGATGTCTCCGCGGCCGTCGACGGTCTTTCCGTCGATGTTCGGGATGCCCTCGAGGAGGCGATCGTCCGGGTGCGGGCCGCGTCCGAGGCTCAACTGCCGCGTCCTGCCGTCACGACTCTCGCCCCTGGTGCGGAGGTCATCCAGCGCTGGGTCCCGGTCGAGCGGGTCGGGTTCTATGTCCCCGGCGGCAAGGCCGTCTATCCGTCGAGCGTCGTCATGAACGTCGTGCCCGCTCAGGTGGCCGGCGTCTCCTCCATCGTGCTGGCCTCCCCTCCCCAGCGCGCGTTCGGCGGGAGCATCCATCCGACCATCCTCGGCGCCGCTGGACTGCTCGGCATCGACGAGGTGTACGCCATGGGAGGTGCCGGTGCCATCGGCGCGTTCGCCTACGGCGTTGAGGACCTGGGGCTCGACCCGGTCCAGCTCATCACCGGCCCCGGAAACGTCTACGTCGCCGCCGCCAAGCGTCTCGTCAGGGGGCAGGCCGGAATCGATGCCGAGGCCGGCCCGACCGAGATCCTGGTGATCGCGGATGCGGCCGCCGATCCGTTCCTCGTCGCGAGCGACCTGCTCAGCCAGGCGGAGCATGATGAGCTCGCCGCCGCCGTGCTCGTCACGGACTCCGCCGAGCTGGCCGAGCTGGTGCAGACGCAGCTGGAGCGGCTCGCGGAGATCACGCCGCATGCGGACAGGGTCGCTCTCGCCCTGCACGGCCGTCAGTCCGCGGTCGTGTTGGTCGACGACCTGGCCGGTGCCGCCGCGTTCAGCAACGCCTACGGTCCCGAGCATCTGGAGATCCAGACCGTCGATCCTGGGCTCGTGCTCGATCTCATCGAGAGCGCCGGGGCGATCTTCCTCGGGGCGAACTCGCCGGTGAGCCTCGGCGACTATCTCGCCGGATCGAACCACGTGCTGCCGACCGGCGGGCAGGCGCGCTTCACCCCCGGCCTCGGCGCGTACACGTTCCTACGGCCGCAGCAGGTGGTCCGCTACGACTGCCAGGCGCTCGGAGCGGTGGCACCCCGGATCGTCGCCCTGGCGACGGCCGAGGATCTGCCCGCGCACGCCGCGGCGGTGACCGCCCGGTTCTCTCAGGGCTGACCCCAGGCGGCCATTTCCCGGAAACCACCGGGTACTCTGGTGGCATGTTCTGCCCATTCTGCCGGTATCCGGATTCCCGCGTCATCGATTCGCGGACGAGCGACGACGGGCTCTCGATTCGTCGCCGCCGGCAGTGCCCGGAGTGCGGCCGCCGGTTCAGCACCACGGAGACCGCCAGCCTCAACGTCGTCAAGCGCAGCGGCGTCGTTCAGCCGTTCAGCAGGGAGAAGATCGTCACCGGCGTTCGCAAGGCCTGCCAGGGACGCCCCGTGACGGACACCGATCTCGCCGTCCTCGCGCAGCGGGTGGAGGAGACGATCAGGGCGACGGGCGCATCGCAGGTCGACGCCAACGACATCGGGCTGGCCATCCTCCCTCCGCTTCGTGAGCTCGACGAGGTCGCCTACCTCCGTTTCGCCAGCGTGTACCAGGGTTTCGACTCGCTCGAGGACTTCGAAGAGGCCATCACGCTGCTGCGTGTCGAACACGATGCCGCAACGCCGGTCGCGGAGGACTGAACAGACTTCACGTTGCCACTAACCTGACAGCGTGATATACCGATTACTCTTCTCGCTGGTCCTTTCGAAATTCGACCCGGAGACGGCGCACCACCTCGCCTTCGACGTCATCCGTCTGCTTCCCCGTCTCGGACTCGCTCCCCTGGAGCGGTGGTTCACCCGGGCGAAGCCCTCCCTCGCCGTCCACACACTCGGCCTCACCTTCGATTCCCCCTTCGGCATCGCTGCCGGCTTCGACAAGGACGGCAGGGCCGTCGAGGGTCTCGGCGCCCTCGGTTTCGGCCACATCGAGGTGGGAACCATCACGGCCATTCCGCAGCCCGGAAACGAGCGGCCCCGACTGTTCCGCCTCATCCCGGATCGCGCGGTCATCAACCGGATGGGCTTCAACAACCGGGGGGCGGCCGATGCCGCGCCACGACTCGCACGGGAGATGGCCAAGCCCATCCGACCGGTCATCGGAGCGAACATCGGCAAGAGCCGCATCGTCGACGTCGAGAAGGCCACGGAGGACTACCTGATCACGACCAGGCTGCTCGCACCGGTCTCCGACTACCTTGCCGTGAACGTCAGCTCGCCGAACACCCCTGGCCTTCGCGGACTGCAGGAGCTCGATCTGCTGCGACCGCTGCTCACGGCCGTGCAGGGTGCGGCGGGGAAGACCCCGGTGCTCGTCAAGATCTCACCCGATCTCTCCGACGACGAGATCAGGGGCATAGCCGGGCTGGTCGTGGAACTGGGCATCGACGGAATCGTCGCGACCAATACGACCGTCGCCCGCGAGGGACTGGGACTGATCACGGATCCGGCGATCGTCGAACGGGCCGGTGCCGGCGGCCTTTCCGGGGCGCCGCTCGGTCCGCGCGCGATCGAGGTGCTGCGGATCCTGCGGACCGTCGTTCCGGCGGACCTGTGCATCATCGCCTCCGGCGGTGCGGAGACGGCCCAGGATGTCGCCGACCGTCTGGCCGCCGGGGCGACCCTGGTGCAGGGCTATACCGGATTCCTCTACCGCGGACCGCTGTGGGGCCGCTCGATCAATCGAGGGCTGGCGAAGCTCGCTCGCGGCCTGACGACGCTCGAACGGGTCGCCTGACCGACGTCGGACCGCAGGTCACGCGGGGAAGTTGCCCCGCTTGACCTGCGGCTTCGGCAGACGCATGGGACGCAGCTGCAGGGCGCGCATCGCGGTGTACCAGCGGTTTCCCCGCTGGACCTTCTCGGCCCCGAACTTGGCGGCGAGCTTGCGCTGGATGATGTAGCCGACGGTGAGGCAGTCGATCACGGCGACGAGGAAGAAGATCCAGAGGCCGAAGATCGCGATGGTCTGCAGGATGGGACTGTTGACGAAGGTCAGCACGATCACCACGAACATCACCGGGATGATGAGCTCTCCGACACTGAACCGGGCGTCGATGTAGTCGCGGATGAACCGGCGCTGCGGCCCCTTGTCGCGAATCGGCAGATACTTCTCGTCGCCGTTCGCCATGCCGATGCGCGCCTTCTCGCGCGCCTCCGCCATCCGTGCCTTGGTCTGCTTGTTGCCCGTCTTCCGGTCGCCGGCGACCAACGGACGCATGTTGGCGGCCTCCCGCTCCTTGCGGGTGGGGGTCGGATGGCCCTTCCCGCCGGGCAGGCCATCGGCGCCCAGTTCGTCGACGGCGTCGTCGGCCTTGTCCGTGCGCTGCTTGGCCATGGAATTCCTTCGCTTTCGATGTGTCCTTAAGATTACCTCTATGACTTCTTCCCCAACCACAAGTCCTGAGGCGGCGGATGCCCTCCGCGAGGCCGTCCATGCGGGGCTTCCGCTCGCGATCGCCGATCTGTCCCGACTCGTGCGCATCCCTTCCGTCTCCTGGGCGGCATTCGACCCGCAGCATGTCGCGGAGAGCGCCGACGCCATCGTCGGGTTGGTGACGGACCTGGGAGTGTTCGAGACCGTCGAGGTCTCGAGGGCGCCCATCGGCGACACCGCTCAGCTCGGGCAGCCCGCCGTGCTGGCGACCCGCGCCGCGAAGAACGGGAAGCCGACCGTCCTGCTCTACGCGCACCACGACGTGCAGCCTCCCGGGAAGGACGAGGACTGGGAGTCCTCTCCCTTCGAACCCACCCTGCGTGGGGACCGGCTCTACGGGCGCGGGGCCGCCGACGACAAGGCGGGTGTGCTCGCGCATATCGCGGCCATCCGAGCGCTCGTCGAGACGGTCGGCACCGATTTCGATCTGGGGCTGGCCCTGTTCTTCGAGGGCGAGGAGGAGTTCGGGTCGCGGTCGTTCGCCAACTTCCTCACCCAGCACCGGCAGCAGCTCGCGTCCGATGTGATCGTCGTCGCCGACTCCGACAACTGGGACATCAACACCCCGGCCATCACCGTCGCTCTCCGCGGCAACGTCGCCTTCCGCCTGACGGTTCGCACCCTCGCCCACGCGTCGCACTCCGGGATGTTCGGGGGAGCGGTGCCGGACGCCATGCTGGCGACCATCAAGCTCCTCGCCACCCTGCACGACGACGACGGGTCGGTCGCGGTCGAGGGCCTCACCTCCTGGGAGACCGAGACGCCGGAGTACTCTGAGGCGCAGCTGCGCGAGGAGACCGGCCTGCTCGATGGCGTGTCGCCCATCGGCACCGGAACCATCCTCAGCAGGACCTGGGCGAAACCGTCGATCACGGTCACGGGCATCGACGCGCCGACGGTGGCGAACGCATCCAATACCCTGGCGCCCTCCATCTCGGTGAAGATCAGCGCGCGAGTTGCTCCCGGCCAGAGCGCCGCAGACGCCTTCGACGCTCTGGAGAGGCACCTTCGTGCCTTTGTCCCGTTCGGCGCGCAGATCGAGATCGATGAGGTCGATCGCGGCGACGGCTTCCTCGTCGACACCAGTGGCTGGGCCGTCGCCGAGGCGAAGTCGGCCATGACGGATGCCTGGGGGGCCGATGCCGTCGAGACCGGGATCGGCGGGTCCATCCCCTTCATCTCCGACCTGGTCGAGCTGTTCCCCGACGCGCAGATCCTCGTGACCGGCGTCGAGGACCCAGACTCCCGGGCGCACAGCCCGAACGAATCGCTCCATCTCGGTGTGTTCCACCGGGCGATCTTGAGCGAGGCGCTGCTGCTGGCGCGGCTGAACGAGCGCGGTTGAGGCGCTCCGGCGTGTTTTTGGACGCATGCATGCGCATCGACGGTGCCGGATGCATACACTGGAGGAAGAGCTTCATCGACACGCCAAAGGAGTGGTCATGACCGACACACTGACCGACACGACGACCGCCGCAACCCACGGTGTTCTCCTCAGCGAACCGGCAGCAGCCAAGGTGCGCAGTCTCTACGAGCAGGAGGGTCGTGACGATCTGCGTCTGCGGGTCGCGGTTCAGCCGGGCGGCTGCTCCGGTCTCATCTACCAGCTCTACTTCGACGAGCGCCTGCTCGAGGGCGACGCGACCGTCGATTTCAACGGGGTCGAGGTCGTTGTCGACAAGATGAGCGTTCCCTATCTCGACGGCGCCACGATCGACTTCGAGGACACGATCCAGAAGCAGGGCTTCACGATCGACAACCCCAACGCCACGGGCAGCTGCGCGTGCGGTGACTCCTTCCACTAGCGTTTTTTTGAAGGGGGGAGAAGCGCCATCCGCGGTGCCTCCTCCTGGCCCGGTCGGGCCTTGGGGTGGGGGCCCGCGCGTCCTGCCGCTAGGCTGATGACCACCACATAGACTCCCCGTACGTAACTGTTCGTGTCATTCGAGAGGTCCCAGGTGCACTCCAACCGCCGTCTTCGATGGGCTGTCATTCCGGTTGCAGCGACGCTGGTCGTCGTCCTGGCCGGGTGCACCCAGCAGCAGCTGAGGGGCTTCCTGCCCGGCACTCCCGGGATCACCAATCACACCGACGGCGTCACCGGACTGTGGGTGACCTCCTGGATCGTCCTGCTGGGCGTTGGCATCATCACCTGGGGGCTCGTCATCTGGGCCGCCATCGTCTACCGCCGTCGCAAGGGCCAGACCGGCCTTCCGGTGCAGATGCGCTACAACCTGCCGATCGAGATCTTCTACACGATCGTCCCGCTCATCCTGGTCCTCGGATTCTTTGCCTTCACGGCCAAGGAGCAGAACTCGATCGAGCAGCCGACCAAGAACCCCGACGTCAAGATCGAGGTCTACGGCAAGCGGTGGGCGTGGGACTTCAACTACGACAACGTCGGGCCGGGCAAGAAGGGCGTCTACTCTCCGGGCATCCAGGCCCAGGAACTCGAAAAGGGCGACGGCAGCATCGACGAGAGCAAGATCCCGGTGCTGTACCTTCCCCTCAACAAGAGCATCCAGATCAAGATCGAGAGTCGCGATGTCGACCATTCGTTCTGGATCGTCGACTTCCTCTATAAGAAGGACAACATCCCCGGCAAGGACAACTACATGTACTTCACGCCGACGAAGCTCGGCACCTATCAGGGGAAGTGCGCGGAGCTGTGCGGCGACTACCACTCCGAGATGCTGTTTAAGGTGAAGGTGGTCAGGCAGTCGGTGTACGACAACTACATCCAGAGCCTCGTCGACAAGGGTCAGACGGGCATCCTCGGTCCGGAATACAACACGAACTCGAACCTCCCCGGTACCACACCGGTCGACGCCGACAAGTAGGGCATCCACATGAGCACAGCTACCGTCACCCGCCCCACGGTCGGAAACCCCGGTCCCGGTCAAGACTTCGGCGCCTCACAGGTGGGCCGCAAGGGCAACATCCTGGTCAGCTGGATCACCTCCACCGACCACAAGACGATCGGGTACCTCTACCTGATCACCTCGTTCGTCTACTTCCTGCTCGGTGGCGTGATGGCGCTGGTGATCAGGGCGCAGCTCTTCGAGCCGGGGCTGCAACTGGTGCAGACCAAGGAGCAGTACAACCAGCTCTTCACGATGCACGGCACGATCATGCTGCTCATGTTCGCGACTCCGCTGTTCGCCGGTTTCGCCAACGTGCTCATGCCGCTGCAGATCGGCGCTCCTGATGTGGCGTTCCCCCGGCTGAACGCCTTCGCCTACTGGCTGTTCAACTTCGGCTCCCTGATCGCGGTCGCCGGGTTCCTCACCCCGCAGGGCGCCGCCTCGTTCGGCTGGTTCGCCTACGTCCCGTTATCGACGACGACGTTCTCACCCTCTCTCGGGGGAAATCTCTGGGTATTCGGGCTCGCGCTCAGCGGGTTCGGCACGATCCTCGGCGCGGTCAACTTCATCACCACGATCATCACGATGCGCGCCCCCGGCATGACCATGTTCCGCATGCCGATCTTCACCTGGAACACCCTGGTCACCGGCATCCTGATCCTCATGGCGTTCCCGGTGCTCGCCGCCGCGCTGTTCGCACTGGGCTCCGATCGGGTGTTCGGCTCCCATCTCTACAACGTGGAGGCGGGAGGGGCGATCCTCTGGCAGCACCTGTTCTGGTTCTTCGGGCATCCGGAGGTCTACATCATCGCGCTGCCGTTCTTCGGCATCATCTCCGAGGTGCTTCCGGTGTTCAGTCGCAAGCCGATCTTCGGGTACAAGACCCTGATCTACGCGACGATCTCGATCGCCGCCCTGTCCGTGACGGTCTGGGCCCACCACATGTACGTGACCGGATCCGTGCTGCTGCCCTTCTTCTCGCTCATGACGATGTTGATCGCCGTCCCCACCGGGGTGAAGATCTTCAACTGGATCGGAACGATGTGGCGAGGCTCCGTCACCTTCGAGACCCCCATGCTCTGGGCGATCGGGTTCCTCATCACCTTCACCTTCGGCGGGCTCACCGGCGTCATCCTCGCCTCCCCGCCGCTCGACTTCCACGTCTCCGATACCTATTTTGTCGTCGCGCACTTCCACTACGTGGTGTTCGGCACGGTCGTCTTCGCGATGTTCAGCGGCTTCTACTTCTGGTGGCCGAAGTGGACGGGCAAGATGCTCAACGAACGGCTGGGGAAGATCCACTTCTGGCTGCTCTTCATCGGCTTCCACACCACCTTCCTCGTGCAGCACTGGCTGGGCGTGCTCGGCATGCCCAGACGATATGCGACCTATCAGCCTCAGGACGGGTTCACCTGGATGAACCAGCTCTCGACCATCGGGGCGATGATCCTCGGTGTCTCGATGCTGCCGTTCATCTTCAACGTGTACATCACCGCCCGCAAGGCACCGAAGGTGACGGTGAACGATCCGTGGGGCTACGGCCGGTCGCTCGAGTGGGCCACCTCCTGCCCGCCGCCGCGGCACAACTTCACCTCGATCCCGCGCATCCGCTCCGAGTCGCCGGCCTTCGACCTCAATCATCCCGAGGTGGGCATCGCGGAGGGGGTCGGACCGCTCAAGGACGCCCCGGACACCCCGACGTACGACCTCGCAGACGAGAAGGTGAAGTAGCCGCATATGAAGACCAACGCGACGATCTTCTGGATCCTGTTCGGGTTCCTTCTGTTCATGGACATTGTCTACGTCGGGTGGAGCCTGCTCGATCCTCTCCACGGCAAGATCGAGTGGGCAGGAACCCTCAGCATCGGCCTGGCCGCGCTGCTGGCCGCCTTCCTCGGGTTCTTCTTCAGCAGGTCGGACCGTGCCACGGGCGGTCCGCTGCCGGAGGACCGTCTCGACGCCAACATCGACGACGGAGACCCGGAGCTCGGCTTCTTCAGCCCCTGGAGCTGGTGGCCCATCCTGCTCGCCGCCGGTGCCGCGCTGCTCGTCATGGGGCTCGCCATCGGCGTGTGGATCGCCTTTATCGGAGTAGCGGTCACCCTGGTGAGCCTGGTTGGGTGGGTCTATGAGTACTATCGCGGAAATTTTGCCCGCTAGCGGGTTCGCTCACATCAGGGCCGCGAGGCTCGACGACGCCGACGCGGTCTTCGGGTTGGTGGAACAGCTCGGGATCGGCGGCACCCCGGAACGCTCGTCCTTCGACGAGGCGTTCGAGGACGCCGTCAAAGATGCCGCGGACCACGTGCTCTTCGTCGCCGAGGTCGAGGACGTCGTGGTTGGCTACGCGCTGGCGACGGTCGTGCGGCTGCTGTACACGAACGGAGATTCGGCGCAGCTGCAGGAGCTGGTGGTGGACTCGGCCGCGAGCGGTCACGGATACGGCAGCCAGCTGGTCTCGGCGATCGAGGACGAATGCATCGCGAGGGGGGTCCGTCACCTGACCGTGGCCAGCATCCTCAGGGCCGCATCGTTCTACGAGCGGCTCGATTATCGTTCGACCGCCGACTACCTCAAGAAGAGCTTTCTGGACGACTAGCCTCGCCGCGCTTTCGCGAAGAGCAGGGCTGGCTCTCGCCCAACGCTCGCCTAGCGGCGGGAGAACTCTCTCACGGAGGGAGTCGTAACTCCGTCCGTCAGCGAATAACCCCGCCGGGACGGTCAGTATCTCCCGCCGCGAGACCGCGGCTCCCGCCGTGGCGGGCGGTATCTCCCGCCGCGGAGGGAGCGTTAACCGCCTAGTGGTGACCCTGGTCCAATTCGCCCTTGGTGGGCGGGGAGATCCTGTCCTCGAAGAACCATCGCGAGAGCGAGGCACGCAGACGCTGGACGGGGGAGATGCGACCGTTCTCATCCGGATGCATCAGGAGCGGTGTGTACTCGGTGAAGCTCACCAGGCGCCAGCGCTCGTACTCGTCCAGCTGCTCGTGCACCTCGATGTACTCCCCGCCGGGCAGCCGCACGATCCGTCCGGATTCGAAACCGTGGAGAGCGATCTCCCGATCCTTCTTCTGAAGCCCAACACACACCCGCTTGGTCACGAGGTAGGCGATGATCGGACCGAGGAACAGAAGCGCCTGCAGCACGTGGATCACTCCCTCGAGACTGACCTTGAAGTGCGTCGACATGAGGTCGGAGCTCGCTGCGGCCCAGAGGACGGCATAGAAAGTCACTCCCGCCGCGCCGATGGCCGTGCGGGTCGGTGCGTTCCTCGGGCGATCCGCGATGTGATGCTCGCGCTTGTCGCCGGTGATCCAGCCCTCGATGAAGGGGTAGAAGGCCACGAGACCGAGGAAGACCGGCAGCACGAGGATGACGGCGATGATGTTGAACGACCAGGTGTGGTTCAGCCAGACGAACTCCCAGCCCGGCGGCACGAGGCGGAGGGCGCCGTCGGCGAAGCCGATGTACCAGTCCGGCTGGGTGCCCGCCGAGACGGGGGAGGGGTCGTACGGCCCATAGGTCCAGATCGGGTTGATCGTGAAGAACGAGGCGATCAGCACGATCACGCCGAAGACCACGAAGAAGAAGCCGCCGGCCTTCGCCGCGAAGACGGGGAGGATGGGCACGCCGACGACGTTCTCGTTGGTGCGGCCGGGTCCGGCGAACTGGGTGTGCTTGTTGATCACCATGAGCAGCAGGTGCAGACCGAGCGCCGCGACGAGGATGGCCGGCAGCAGCAGGATGTGGATGGAGTAGAACATCGCCACGAGCTTGGTGCCGGGGAACTCGCCGCCGAAGAGCAGATAGGAGGTCCAGGTGCCGATGACCGGGATGCCCTTGATCAGGCCGTCGATGATGCGCAGGCCGTTTCCGGACAGCAGATCGTCGGGAAGCGAGTATCCGGTGAATCCCTCGCCCATGGCGAGCACGAACAGCACAAAACCGATCACCCAGTTGAGCTCACGGGGCTTGCGGAACGCGCCCGTGAAGTAGACCCGCAGCATGTGCAGGCCGATGGCGGCGATGAACAGCAGCGCCGCCCAGTGGTGGATCTGCCGGAACAGCAGGCCGCCGCGGACGTCGAAGGAGATGTGCAGGGTCGAGGAATAGGCCGCCGACATCTGCAGGCCCTTGAGCGGGACGAAGGAGCCGTCGTAGACGACCTCCGCCATCGAGGGCTGGAAGAAGAAGGTCAGGAAGGTGCCGGACAGCAGGATGACCACAAAGCTGTAGAGCGCGACCTCACCGAGCATGAACGACCAGTGGTCGGGGAAGATCTTGCGACCGAGCTCCTTGACGAGGCCAGAGACGCTCGTGCGCTCGTCGATGTAGTTGGCCGCCGCGGCGGTGAAGCGGCCGCCGCGCGACGGCGGGGTGGACGCCGCGGGGGCCGTGGACTGTTCTGGGGCGGTGGTGGTCATGAACGCTCCCAGAAGCTCGGGCCGACGGGCTCGTGGAAATCACTCTGCGCCACGAGGTAGCCCTCGCTGTCGACGGATATGGGCAGTTGCGGCAGCGGACGCTTAGCCGGCCCGAAGATCACCTCGCACTCGCGGGTGACGTCGAAGGTCGACGAGTGGCACGGGCAGAGCAGGTGGTGGGTCTGCTGCTCGTACAGTGCGACCGGGCATCCGACGTGGGTGCAGATCTTCGAGTAGGCCACGATGCCGTTGTAGTTCCAGGTCTCGCGCCCCTTGGAGACGTGCAGGTCCTCCGGTTCCAGACGCATGAGCAGCACGGCCGCCTTGGCCTTCTCCTCCAGGCGGTCCTCCTTGTCGTTGAGCCCTTCTGGAATGACGTGGAAGACGGAGCCCAGGGTGACGTCGGAGGCCTTGATGGGCGTTCCAGAGGGGTCGTGGGTGAGCCGGGTGCCCTTGGCCCACATCGTGTGCTCGAGCTGCGGCACCGGGTCCTTCGCGGGTGCGAGATCCCGGAACAGAACGACGGCGGGCAGCGGGACGGCGACGAGGGCGCCGATGAGGCTGTTGCGGATGAGCGAGCGCCGTCCGAAGCCGGACTCCTGGTTCGCGTCGGCGAAGATCTCCACGGCGCGTTCGCGCGTGCTGTCGGAGCCGCGGGTCAGGTGGCGCGACTCCGTCAGCTCGTCCCCGCGCATGAGGTTCTTCGACCAGTAGATGGCGCCGATGCCGAGCGCGAGCAGCCCGAGGGCGATCCCGAGCCCGAGGAACATGGTGTTGAGACGCACGGACCCGGTGTCACCAGGAGTGATCGGGAAGGCGATGTAGGCCGCGACGGCGAAGACGCTCCCGACGATCGACAGGTAGAACAGCGTATAGACACGGCGCTCCGCGACACGATCCTTCTTCGGATCGAGGTCGGTGACCCGCGGACGGTGCGGGGGAAGCCCCGGGTTCTCGAAGGCGTCGGGGGCGATGACGGCCGTGCCTGGCGATGCCTGCGTGGACCCGCTCGTGACTACGGTTGAGCCGGCAGCGGTGGTATCGCCACCCTCGTCATGCTGTGCCATTCTCTTCCCTTCGGTTGGTGCGGTAGATCGGGGTAAAAGTCAGTTGGCCCGTGCGGCGATCCAGATCGTGACACCCACGATCGCACCGAGACCGAAGATCCAGATGAACAGGCCCTCCGCGACGGGGCCGAGGTTGCCGAGGTCGATCCCCCCGGGCGACGGGTTCTTGTCGAGATACTTGAGATAGGTGATGATGTCGGCCTTCTGGGTCGGCGTCAGGTTCTTGTCGTTGAAGACGGGCATGTTCTGCGGACCGGTGATCATGGCCTCGTAGATGTGCTCGGGCAGCACCCCGCTCAGGGACGGTGCGAACTTACCCTCGGTGAGCGCCCCGCCCGCGCCGGCCACGTTGTGGCACATCGCGCAGTTGATGCGGAACAGCTCCGCACCGGTCGAGGCGTTTCCGTTCGCCTTGAGGTACTTGGAGTCGGGGATGCCGGGGCCGGGGGAGAGCGAGGCGACGTAGTCGGCGAGCGAGGAGATCTGCTCGTCGGTGAACTGCACCGGCTTCTGCTCCGCCTGCGGTCCCTGGTTGGCCAGGGGCATCCGGCCGGTGCCGACCTGGAAGCTGACGGATGCCGCGCCGACGCCGTAGAGGCTGGGGGCGACGCCGTCGACACCCTCCGCGCTCAGCCCGTGACAGGTGGCGCAGTTGGCGGCGAAGAGCTTCTTGCCCTCGTCGACGGAGGCCTGGCTATGCGAGGAGCTCGGTGCGGCCGATGCGGTGCTCGTGAACATCGCATAGGCGCCGCCGGTCGAGATGAGGCCGATCGCGATCAACGCAATCGTTGCCAGTGGATGACGGCGGCCGCGTCGGGCCGCGGTGTTCGATTTCTTCGCCATGCGACGTAGTTTCCCCGGTTCTGTAGAGCGATGCGTTACTTGAGGACGTAGATGACCAGGAACAACCCGATCCAGACGACGTCGACGAAATGCCAGTAATACGAGACGACGATCGTGCTGGTCGCCTCCTTGTGGCCGAAATTCTTCACGCTGTAGGCGCGGCCGATGATCAGCAGCATCGCGATGAGCCCGCCGGTGACGTGCAGGGCGTGGAAGCCGGTGGTGAGGTAGAACGCCGATCCGTAGGAGTTCGCGCTCAGGGTGACTCCCTCGCTCACGAGGTTCGCGTACTCGAAGACCTGGCCGGTGACGAAGATGGCGCCGAGGGCGTAGCTCAGGAAGAACCACTCGACCATGCCCCAGTTGACCGGGTTCCAGCTGGTGCGCTTCTTCTGCAGCCGTTCTGCCGCGAAGACGCCGAACTGAGCGGTGAAGGATGACGCGACCAGGATGAGGGTGTTGGCCAGCGCATACGGCACATTCAGATGCGGTGTCTCCGCCGCCCACAGCGGCGCCGAGGTCGAGCGGAGGGTGAAATAGATCGCGAACAGACCGGCGAAGAACATGACTTCGCTGCCCAGCCACACGATCGTGCCCACCGCGACCACACTGGGGCGATTGACGACGGGAGCCCCGACTGGTGAAGAGAGAGAGGTGCTGGTCACTTCTCCATTATGGAGGATGGCATCCGACATTTCTCATTCACGCGCATAGTTCGGCGAAATAGCTAGGATCACAGCTATGCCCTTCGATCTGACCTGGCCCCGTCTCATCAGCACTCTTCTCGATGGCGGTGACCTGGCGATCAGCGAGGCCGAATGGGCCATGCGACAGGTCATGCTCGGCGAGGCGACGGATGCGCAGCTCGCCGGTTTCCTCGTCGCGCTGCGTGCCAAGGGGGAGACCGTCGACGAGATCGTCGGCTTCCGCGACGCGATCCTCGAGAACGCGCTGTCCCTCGCCGTTGACCCGATGGCCCTGGACATCGTGGGCACCGGGGGCGATCGGTTCGGCACGGTGAACGTGTCCACCATGGCGTCGATCGTCGCCGCGGCATCCGGAATCCCCGTGGTCAAACACGGCAATCGTGCGGCCAGCTCCGCCTCTGGCTCCTCGGACGTGCTCGGCGCGCTGGGCATCAACCTGAACCTGCCGCCGGAGCGGGTCGCCGAGGTGTTCGCCGCGACGGGACTGACCTTCGCCTTTGCCGCACTGTTCCACCCCGGATTCCGCCACGCCGGCGCGGTCCGCAAGGAGCTCGGCATCCCGACCGTCTTCAACTTCCTCGGCCCGCTCGTCAACCCGGCCCGCTGCGAGGCGAACGCGGTCGGCGTCGCGAGTCTCGACAAGGTGCCGCTCATCGTCGGCGTCTTCCGCACCAGGGGGGCGACGGCGCTGGTGTTCCGCGGCGACGACGGTCTCGACGAGCTGACCACCACGGGTCACAGCCACATCTGGGAGATCTCGCGCGGCTCGGTCACCGAGCACGATCTCGAGCCGCTCGAACTGGGCATCCCGCGCACCGACATCTCCGCGCTGGTCGGCGGCGATGCCGAGCACAACGCATCCATCGCCCGCGCCGTGCTCGGCGGACGGAAGGGGCCGGTGCGCGACATCGTCCTGCTCAACGCCGCGGCCGGGCTCGTCTCCTTCGACCTGGCCAGGAACCCCGCTCAGTCGCAGGTGCCGATCCTCGACCGCTTCCGGGACAAGATGGCGGTCGCGGCCGAGGCGATCGACTCCGGAGCGGCGACCGCCAAGCTCGACCAGTGGGTCGCGGCGACGGCCTCCTGACCCGTGGCGTCCGCGTCAATCGGTCCGAGTCCTGACCGGTCACACAGGCGAAGAGCCCGTCTCCCTCGCCGGTGATTCCGGTCGAGGAAGACGGACCCGATGGACCGTTTGCCTACTTGACGTCCTCGTCGACCCAGTCGAAGGTGCGCGTCACGGCCTTCTTCCAGAGCCGGAGCTGACGGTCGCGCTCGGCGTCGTCCATGTTCGGGGTCCAGCGGCTGTCCTCCTGCCAGTTCGCGCGCAGCTCGTCGAGGTCACTCCAGAACCCGACGGCGAGGCCGGCGGCGTAGGCGGCGCCGAGCGCCGTGGTCTCGGCGACCACGGGTCGGACGACCGGAACGCCGAGGATGTCGGCCTGGAACTGCATCAGGGTGTTGTTGGCGATCATTCCGCCATCGACCTTGAGCTCGGTGAGGTCGACGCCGGAGTCGGCGTTGACCGCGTCGAGCACCTCGCGCGTCTGGAAGGCCGTCGCCTCGAGCGCCGCCCTGGCGATGTGGCCCTTGTTGACGTAGCGGGTGAGGCCGACGAGAGCGCCGCGGGCATCCGACCGCCAGTAGGGGGCGAAGAGGCCGGAGAATGCGGGCACGAAGTACACCCCGCCGTTGTCCTCGACCGTCTTGGCAAGCACCTCGATCTCCGGCGCGGAGTCGATGAGGCCGATGTTGTCCCTGAGCCACTGGACCAGAGACCCCGTGACGGCGATGGAACCCTCGAGCGCATAGCGCGGCTTGGCGTCGCCGAGCTTGTAGCCGAGGGTGGTGAGCAGCCCGTTCTTGGAGTGCACGATCTCCTCACCGGTGTTGAAGATGAGGAAGTTACCCGTTCCGTAGGTGTTCTTCGACTCGCCGGTGTCGAACGCCGCCTGGCCGAAGGTCGCCGCCTGCTGGTCGCCCAGGATGCCGGCGATCGGGACCTCGCGCAGCAGGCTCGACGTCGAGACGATGCCGTAGACCTCTGAGGAGCTCTTGATCTCCGGGAGCATCGACTTCGGCACACCGAAGTCGGCGAGGATCGACTCGTCCCACTGAAGGGTCTCCAGATCCATGAAGAGCGTGCGGGAGGCGTTGGTGACATCCGTCACGTGCACGCCGCCGTCCGCTCCACCGGTGAGGTTCCACAGCACCCAGCTGTCCGTCGTGCCGAAGAGGAGGTCGCCCGCCTCCGCCCGCTCGCGGGCGCCCTCGACGTTCTCGAGGATCCAGACGATCTTCGTTCCGGCGAAGTAGGTGGCCAGCGGCAGCCCGACCTTCTTCTTGTAGCGCTCAACATCCCCGTCGGCCAGGCGGTCGACGATCGACTGGGTGCGGGTGTCCTGCCAGACGATCGCGTTGTAGACCGGCTCGCCGGTGTTCTTGTCCCAGACGACGGCCGTCTCGCGCTGGTTGGTGATTCCGACGGCCTTGATGCTGTGCCTGGTGATGTTGGCCTTCGAGAGCGCCTGGCCGATCACCTCACGGGTGTTGTCCCAGATCTCCTTCGGGTCGTGTTCGACCCATCCCGCTCGAGGGAAGATCTGTTCGTGCTCGAGCTGGCCCGTCGAGACGATGGAACCGGAATGGTCGAAGATGATGGCGCGGGTGCTGGTCGTTCCCTGGTCGATCGACAGGATGTAGTCGGTCATGAGTTACCTCCGTGTAACGAGTTCGTGATGGAAGAAAGAGGGGCTGGCTCGAGTCTGAGCCAGCCCGTTGTGAGTGTGCTGGTGGCGGGTCCGGTGTCAGCTGGTGGCGACGACCGTCAGCAGCGGGGTCGCAAGCAGACCGGCGAGGACACCGCCGATGATGGGGCCGAGAACCGGCACCCAGGAGTATCCCCAGTCGCTGGATCCCTTGCCCTTGATCGGGAGGAAGGCGTGCGCGATGCGAGGGCCGAGGTCACGGGCGGGGTTGATGGCGTATCCGGTCGGGCCACCGAGGGAGGCACCGATGCCGACCACCAGCAGGGCCACGGGGAGCGCGCCGAGCGCGGCGAGGCCGGCGGGCGACCCTCCGCTGGAGGTGCCCGGCTGCTGGCCGAAGGCGATGACGACGAAGACGAGCACGAAAGTGCCGATGATCTCCGTGACGAGGTTCCAGGCGTAGTTGCGGATGGCAGGGCCGGTGGAGAAGACGGCGAGCTTGAGCGACGCATCCTCCTCCGCGTCGAAGTGCTGTTTATAGGCGAGCCAGCAGAACACGGCGCCGAGAATGGCGCCGATCATCTGCCCGGCAAGATAGACGAGCACCTTGTCCAGCGGGAACGCCGACGGGTCGTGCACCGCGAGGCCGATGGTGACGGCGGGGTTGAGGTGGGCCCCTGAGTAGTACGAGACCGAGACGCCGGCGAAGACCGCGAGTCCCCACCCGAAGTTGATCATCAACGTTCCGCCGCCGAGTCCCTTCGACTTGGCGAGCAGGACGTTGGCGACGACGCCCGTACCAAGCAGGACGAGCAAGAATGTGCCGACTATCTCCGAGAGAAATTGAAGACCTAGATTGTCCACGATGACCTTCCTGGTTCGGTAGGGGCTGCCGTCGCCGGCCGCCGCTACATTGGGTTGTCCACGACCACGATAACCGCTTGTCGACCACTTTTATGTCGGCGTCGAGACAATTCTCGACGAACGCTCCGCCCGGAAAGGATGCCAACACAGATGTCTCTGAACGAGGAGGAATTGGCAGGCTTTGCGAGCCTGCTGCGCGTGCGTCGGGCCGAACTCGCTCGTGACCGCACGGCGATCGCGGACGAGCTGGATCTGGTCAGGACGGCGCGAGGAGAGTCGTCCTCCGACGACGAGCACGATCCGGAGGGTTCGACCCTCACCTCCGACTGGTCGAGGATCGTCGGACTGGGGGAATCGGTGACCGAACGGATCCGAGCGGTCGACGCCGCCCTGCAGCGGATCGCTGACGGAACCTACGGCGTCTGCGTGCGCTGCGGCAAGCCGATCGGGGGCGAGCGGCTGAGCGCCAGGCCAGCAGCCGCGACCTGCATCGACTGCGCGAGGGAACTCGACGGCTGAGCCTGCCGACTCGAACGGATGGGCGCGGGTAGCCTTGGGCGACGTGGAGCAGGACGGTCCGGAGCGGTCGGCGGATGCCGCCGTGCTGCTGTGGTGGCTGCCAGTCGGGGCCGGAGGCAGGCTGGTCAGGCACACCAGTGGCTGGTGGGAATTCGTTCAGGCGGCGCTGGCGGGACGCGATCGGCAACGGCTGTTCCACGCCGCCCTCGAGCTGGTGGCCGACGGAGAGCGCTACGTCGTCGAGATGGCGCCGGCGTGGGCGTTGCCGCAGGAGGCCGATCGTGGTGTCGTCGCGGTCGGGCCAGTCGGATGCCGTCCGCTGGGGCGATCGAGGCTGTTCCGCTACGAGATCCGCAGCTGGCGTGGGGGAACGCTTCCCGACCGCGAGTGGGCGGTCGGCGGTCCCGTCGTCATCGTGAGCGACGAGGCGGTCGCACGCCTGCTGCTGCGACGCATCCACCTCGTTCCCGTGCTCACCTGGGGCAGGACGGTGCCGCACACGGGCGACATGTGGAACTCGAACTCCCTGGTCTCCTGGCTGCTGGCCGATGCAGGAGTGGATGCGACGGGCCTGACTCCGCCGGCGAACGGGAGGGCGCCCGGATGGCAGGCTGGGCTGGCCGTGGCCATCCGGGACAAGGTCAGACGGGACGACGGAGACGGCGGATAGGCGGGTCGCTAGACCGACGATCTCGCCCTGGCGACGACCAGACCGCGTGCCGAGTCGGGAAAGCGCTCGAGCATGGCGCGGACCTCCGCGGCATCCACATCGGCACCGAAGAGCTCCGTGCCCGGTTCGAGACGCATCCCCTCGGCGAGGGAGCCGGCGACGACCGGGTCGAATCCGAACGCATCCACGAGATCTGCGACCGTCTCGAGGTCGGCCGGGTCGTCGCCGGCGATCGCGAGGGCCTTGCGGCCAGCGGCACCCGCCGGGCGAGCCTCGTCCTCGAGGTCGTGGTACCCCATGTGGTTGAAGGCCTTCACCACGCGGGAGCCCGGCAGGAAGAGCTGGACCGTCTCGCTCGAGGAGGTGCGCGGGTCCGACAGCTCGTCGCGGATGCCGTCGACCTCCCACCAGTAGTTCATCGCGTCGATCACGAGCTTGCCGCGGAGCGCGTCCACCGGGATGGTCCGGTACTTGCCGAGGGGGAGTGCCAGGATCACGACGTCTACCCGTTCGGCGGCGTCGGCGGCCGTCGTAGCGACCGCGCCGGGGGTGAGGACCTCGACGGTCAGGGCGATCTTCGCCGGATCCCCGGAACCGGCGACGAGAACCCGGTATCCGGCGGCCACGGCGAGACGCGCGAGCACCGTGCCGACCTTGCCCGCGCCCAGGATGGCGATCGTCGTGGGGTGTGTGGGACTGTTCATGGGTTCTCCGGATCGCTGGACCCGGTCAGGATATCGCGAACCGGTGGGGTCACCTTCGTGTCCTCGGCTGCTACGCACGGGTGACCTCCGCGCCGGGAGCACTCCATCACGGAGCGATCCTCCGTGTGAGAACGCCTCGCGCTGCCATCCGGTCCGGGGCCGCCGTTGCAGCCGGACCGTGTGTCGGGGCCAGGCCTATCCTGGTATCGAACACCGAGAGGAGATCACCATGACCACCCTGTCCGATCGGCCGAATACCGCTCTCGTTGTCATCGATGTGCAGAAGGGCGTCGTCGGCGAGGCCTACGCGCGCGATACCGTGATAGCCAAGATCGCGGTCCTCGTCGAGAGGGCGCGCGCCGAGCAGGTTCCGATCGTGTGGGTGCAGCACTCCGATGACGATCTGGAAGTCGGCAGCGAATCCTGGGAATACGTGCCCGAGCTGCAGCGCCGCGATTCCGAGCCGCTGGTGCACAAGACCTTCGGCGACTCGTTCGAGGGCACGAATCTGGAGGAGCTGCTGGCCGAGGCGACGGTGGGTCGGCTTATCGTGACTGGCGCCCAGACGGACGCGTGCATCCGCTCGACGATCCACGGCGCCTTCGTGCGCGGCTATGACGTCACCCTGGTCGGCGACGCCCACACGACCGAAGACCAGAGCGCGTGGGGCGCTCCGTCACCGGAGCAGGTGATCGCGCACACGAACCTCTATTGGCGGGGTCAGGCGGCGCCCGGCCGTACCGCGGGGGTCATCGAGACGAGGGACGTCACCTTCGCCTGAGGCTCGGCGCGCGTGCTCTAACGTCGACGACCGCCCTTCGTTTTCTCCATCATCCGAGACAGAAACACCACCAGAAGACCGGCACCGGCGGCGAGGACAGAATAGACGGCCGTCACGACGGTCGTGGATGCCCCGATCGAGAAGGCGGATGCCGTAGCGGTCGTGGCCAGCGCCGTCGCGATCATCTCGACCATGACGGCGGCGGCTGCGGCGCGAGAAGCGGTTATTCCGTCATCGATGAGGGGCCGATCGACGATTCGGACGAGCAGCTCGAGATAGCACAGTCCCATGCCGGCGCCCGCAGCGGTCCACCCGAGAAACAGCGCCGCGAGCGCGACCCGCCGTTCTCCGGCGATCGGTGCCAGGGCCACCAGCATCAGGGATGCCGCGAGCAGTCCTCCGCCGCACCGGAGTCGGAGCAGGAGGCCTCCATCATTCGGCGTGGGCCGGCGGCCACCGAGCAGGCCGACCACCGCCCATCCGAGACCGCCGAGGGTGAGAAGGAGACCGACCCCCGCGGGACCAAGTCCGAAGCGATCGTGTCCCACGATCGTGATGACCGCGCTCGCACCGAAATACACGCTGGTGAGGATCCCCAGAAGGGCGAGGGCGGCTGGTCTGCCCCGTCGCATCCTCGCTGTTCCGGCCGGAAGAAGGGAACGGGCGGCGAGAAGAACCGTCGCCGTCCCGATCGCCGCGGAGAGGGCGGAGGGCAACGGTGTGGAACCGGCGGTCGAGACGAGGGCGATTCCGGTCGCGAGAGCGATGGACGCGCCGACGTTCAGCCGATCCTTCGGAGCGTCGTCGCTCGGAGCGGATCCGGGAAGGTGTCGAGCCACGAGGAACCGCGCTCCGACGAGCAGGGGCAGGTACAGGACCATTGTCCATCTCCACCCGACGAGCGCGGAGACCCAGGAGGCATAGAGGGGTCCGACGAGGGAGGTCACGACCCACATGCCGGCATACCCGGCGAGCACGAGACGTCGCCATCGGTGCGGCAGGCTCGTCGCCACCACGTTCATGGCGATCGTGGCCAGGGCACCGGAGGAGAGCCCCGTGAGCCCGCGGCCGACCACATACCAGCTCATGGAAGCGGCCGCCGCCCCGACGACCGCTCCGACGATCGCCAGACCGGTGAAGGCCAGGAGGAGCCGGCTACGACTGTAGCCCTCGGCGAGGTAGGCGCCCAGCGGAAGGGTCAGGAACATCCCGACCTGGTTCGCACCCTGCGCCAGTCCGTACATCGATTCCCCGTGCAGCGCCTCGGCCGCGAGGGGCGTCACCGTGGAGGTGACGTAGCTCTGGATGCCGCCGACGAGTTCGACGGTCAACAGCGCGACGGAGAGCAGCCCCGCCGGCGTGGTGAACAGGCCTCGGACGGTGGGCCGCATCGAACGATCGAGATTCTCCGTCGCCGGCCTTCTCCGGTTCGCTGGCATCCGATTTCCGCTAGGTGTACAACTGCCGGTCGAAGTCGTTGACGTGCACGGCAACGCCGTCGGGATCGAGGATGCGAAGAGACCGGCCGTAGGCCTCGTCGACGATCACCGCGCCGGGAAATCCCGCCTGGGTCAGGCGTGACCGCACGACCTCCAGGGGCTCATCGGCCTCGAAGGCCAGCTCGGTGCTGCCGGGCGCGCTGTTCGGTTCGTCGGGCTCCGCGGTGTGGACCGCGATCGCGGCGGACGAGGAGGCGAGTTCGATCCAGTCCCCGGTCCTGGATTCAACGTCGACGGGAAACCCGAGCGCTGCATAGAAGCCGACGAGGTCAGCCGAACGGGAGGTGTATCGAATCGCGATGATCTTCATGACTTCTCCGTTGCTCCGCCTTCGACGGCATCGAGCGCCGCTTCGAGCGCGTCCGCAACGAACGCGCTGAGAGACTGACGCGAATCGACCGACGCGTGCTTCACCCGTCGGATCAGGTCCGGGGGGAGGTACACGTTGAACTGCTGCTTCTGGTTCATTTGCTAGCATTCTAGCATTAGACGGTTGTCAAGAGCGAGAGCTGACGGCCTTCGTCAACAAGGCCACCAGCTGCTCCTGGTCCGCCGCGGTCAGCCCGGTCACCGCGTACGACGTCGGCCAGAGGTTCCCCTCGTCCAGGTTCGCGGCCGGCTGGAAGCCGATGGTCGCGTAACGCACCGTGAACTTGGCCGCGCTCTGGAAGAACACCACCGCCTTGCCGTCGGTGCCCGCGTATGCCGGCATGCCGTACCAGGTCCTCGGTTTCAGGGCGGTGTGTTCCTGGACCAGCCGGTGGAGGGTCTCGGCCAGTTCCTTGTCCGTCCCGGTCATGTCGGCGATGGAGGCGAGGCACGCGGCCTCGAGGTCGGCGCCTTCCTTGGCTGCCTTCGCTTCCGCGATCGCCGCCTTCATCGCGGCCTTTTCCTCTTTGCTGAAGGTGGAGCTCATGGTCTGGTCCTCTCGGCGGTGCGTGCTTCTCGACGGAGTGCTCCGTGGCGCCAACTCTAGGCCGGGCCGATCGGTCACGCTTTCGATCCCGCTCGGATCGGGCGACTACAGGTCGGCGATCCGGCCCAGCAGCGCACTGGCGCGGGCGATCGCCTGTCTGTCGGCGGCGCTGAGCGCATTCAGTTGAGTGTCCAGCCAGACGTTGCGTTGGGTCCGGGCCGCCGTTGCGAGGGCGGCCCCTTCCGGAGTGGTCGTGAAGATCACTTTTCGACGATCGTCCGGGTCCCGGGTGCGCACGGCATATCCGGACGAGGTGAGCCGATTCACGGTTTGGCTCATCGAGGCGGGAGCGACATGACCGTATTCGCTGAGTTCGGTGAGGGTTTGCGGGCCACGCTTGTGGAGCCAGGTGAGCACCGCCAGGGCGGTGTCGCCGAGGCTGCCGTCTGCTCGTTCGCTGCGAAATCTCCGGTACAGCCGTCCGACCGCCGATCGTACCTCGGCGCCCAGGTCGAGCTCCTCGTCGCCCTGCGGCTGCCGGCTTGCGTTTGCTTCCATGGGTAATTAGCATACCTAAAAGAGATCTTTAGTATACCTAATTGTTGGATGACAGGAGAGCCGATGAGCGACAAATCGACGGTCGAGCCGAGAGCGGGGGAGAAGCCGTTCTCGTGGCGGTTCACGACCCCGCTGTTCATCGGATCGGCCCTGAACCCGATCAACAGCTCGATGATCGCCACCGCACTCGTGCCGATCGCGGTCGGCCTCCACGTCTCGGTCGGGCAGACGGCCTCCCTGGTGACGGCGTTGTACCTGGCCAGTGCGATCGCCCAGCCCACGGCGGGGAAGGTGGCCGAGGTGTTCGGTGCCCGCCGCGTGTTCCTCGCCGGCATCGTGCTGGTCTTCCTCGGCGGGGTGGCTGGCGGGGTGGCGCAGAACCTCCTCATGCTCGTGATCGCCAGGGTGCTGATCGGGTTGGGGACCTCCTGCGCCTACCCGTCCGCGATGATGCTCATCCAGCGCCGCGCCGCGGCCGCCGGGATGGAGAAACCGCCCGGGGGTGTACTCGGCGGCCTGCAGATCGCCGGCATCGCCACCGCCTCCCTCGGCCTGCCGATCGGGGGAGTGCTCGTCGAGGCCGCCGGATGGCGGTGGGTGTTCCTCATCAATGTTCCCGTGGCGTTGATCGCCCTGGCCGCCGCGTTGATCTGGATTCCCCGCGACCCCGCACAGCGGGCACCGAAGAACGCCCGGGAGGTCGTCTCCCGCATCGATCTGACCGGCATCCTCGGCTTCGCCGCGGGGACGACCACGTTGCTGACGTTCCTGTTCTCGCTTCCCGAACCGAATTGGGCCATGCTGGCGGCGGCGGTGATCCTGTTCGTCGCCCTGACCATGTGGGAGCTGCGTGCCGCGCATCCATTCGTCGATGTGCGCCTGCTCGTCCGCAACGGTCCGCTGACCCGCACCTACCTGCGCTACGCCCTGGTCGCGCTGTGCGTGTACGTCGTCCTGTACGGCATCACCCAATGGCTGGAAGCGGGACGAGGGATGTCCGCGCTCGGCGCCGGCCTCCTCCTGCTGCCGATGAGCGTGATCTCCGGCGTCGTCGTCGCCCCGATCTCGAGGCGCAACCTGGTGCGGGGGCCCGTCATCGTCGCCGCCATTGCCAGCCTGGTGGGAGCTGCCGGCGTGCTGTTCCTCACCTCGGACACCGGTGTGATCTGGATCGTCCTGATCACCCTGGTCTTCGGCATCGCACTCGGTACCGCGGCCAGCGGAAACCAGATAGCCCTGTACACCCAGGCGCCGCCCGATCAGCTCGGTGTCGCATCCGGTCTGTTCCGCACCTTCGGCTACATCGGCTCCATCGCCTCGTCCGCCATCACCGGAATCGTCTTCCATGCCGGGGTCAGTGATGGCGGCGTCCATCTCATTGCGTTCATCATGGTCGGTGTCAGCATTCTCGCCGTCGCTCTCTCCGTCCTCGATCGAGGACTCCGTCATCCCGGCCGGCCCGCCCGTCAGGCATAAAGAGAAGGAACCAGGACCATGCCCGCAAACCCCATCGGCCGTGCACTGCGCAATCGACGTGCCGGACACCACACACTGGTCTGGGCTCACCCCGACCTGCAGGCTCCGGAGAACCTGCACCTGACCAGCCCCGCCTTCGCTCATGGCACTCCCATACCGGAGCGGCACCGCGGCAGGCTCTTCGGTCCGAACGTCTCCCCGGCGCTCGACTGGACGCCGCCCCCGGCCGGGACCGCGGAACTCGTGCTCATCGTGCAGGATCCCGACGTCCCCTTCGGGAAACCCGCCACCCATGCGCTTACCCTCGGCATCGACCCGGATCGGAGCGGCATCCCCGAGAACGGCCTGACCAATCCCAGCCCGATCGACGGACTGAGGCACGGAAAAGGCGCTCTCGGGCACCGCGGCTGGGCGGGTCCCATGCCCGTGCGCTCACACGGGCCGCATTCCTACGTCTTCCAGCTCTTCGCCTTGGACTACCGGCCCGAGCTGTCCGAGGACTTCACCCTCGCCGAGACGGTTCGTGCGATGAGCGGACATGTCATCGGACGCGCCAGGCTCGATGGGACCTACGAAATTCGGTAGTGGGCAGGCCCGCGACTAGGCTCTCGCGGCATGACGGAAACTTCGTGGGATGGAGCCTTCAACCTGTGGGACCTGGGAGGACTGCCCACGGATCGTGGTCCAACACCGAGTGGGGTGGTCTTCCGGAGCGGCAGCCGTGAGACGCTGACAAATCAGGGCTGGCGTGACGCCAAGCGGGCCGGGTTGGAGACCATCGTCGACCTCCGCAACGAGAGCGAGCGCCTCCGGCTTGACCATCATCCGATCATCGACGCCGACGCGCTGGAGGGCATCGGCGTCGTATTCGCTCCGACCGAGGATCCGGATGATCCGGAATTCATGCGTGTATGCGGACCTTGGCTCGATCACCCGCGTTCCTATGCGGACAACCTCCGTTTCTATCCGGCAAAGTTCCGCACCGTGTTTAAGGCGATCGCGCGTTCGCGCGGGCCCGTGTTGATCCACTGCTCCGGCGGCCGGGACCGCACGGGGATGGTGGTCGCGATGCTGCTTGCGCTGGCGGGGGTTTCAGCCGATCTGATCGCGGACGATTATGAACGGGCGTTCCGAGAAGCGCACGCTCATCAAACGCGACATCCCGAGCAAGCTCGCGAGCAGCTCTATTCCGAGGAGGAGCTCGGTAGTCGAGTGGCGGAGCGTCGGGCTGCCATGGTCGAGTGGATCGGGCACTTCGACGTTGCTGGGTATCTGCGTGAGATCGGCCTGGACGAGGCCGATCGCACGCGCTTGAGGAACCTGCTCCGGGACGCCGGCTAACTCATACCGAAAGCAGACCCGAAGAATGCGACAACGACGTACCGCTCGGTCATGTCCATCCCTGACCGCGGGCGAGTCGGGACCGGCGCCATTCGTAGAGCACCAGCCAGGGCTTGAGTGGTGCCAGTTCGCCTGGCATCCAGTCGCGGCCTCGGCGTAGACGATCGGCCAGATCGGGACGTTGCGTGGCCAGGTAGCGGCGCGCTCGCCGTGCGTGAAAGGTGTTTGATGCAATCACGATCGACGTGGCAGTTTCGAGGAGCGGCAGCGCGTTGAATATGTTCTCCCACGTGGTGCGGGATGCCTCTTCGAGAAGGACGTTCGTGGGGGGAAGCCCGAGCTTGGTGATGGCGTATCGGGCCATCACTGCGGCTTCGGTGTGGCCGGCATGCGATGGCCCGCCACAAAAGAGGAATCGGGTATCGACGCTGTTGGCGGACCTGACCGCGATACGGCAGCGCCACTTCTGCATCGGGCCGGGACGGCCGTCAGGTCGTGACGGGGCGCCTGGGACCACGACGATCTGGCCGTGAGTACCCTGTGGCCCCGGCCCGGGACGGTTCGGGAGGCCGTCCCGGGACGCGCGCCATGTCATCCACTCAGCCCACACGACGATGCCGACGCCAATGGCGGCAATCGAGGTCACGATTCTTCCCATCAATCTCACCTGTCCGGCCCATCCTCAGAGATCGACTATAAATGCGGGGCCCGCTCACGCTCTTTTCCCCACGCGGGCGAATCGTCCGAGACGTTCCCAATAGACCCGGGTGAGGCGTTCGCGGTTGCCTCGATCGAACACCTCGGGGCTGGGGGAGGCGAGGCGGTCGTTCTCCAGGTACGACCCGGATGGGACGTCCGCGGTGCTTGCGAAGAGGACCCGCGCGGCTCCCTCCGAGGGCGGCCCGCCGATCCGGCCCATCATGGCGGCGCTGAGCGGCCTGTCATTGAGTCCAGGGCACAGCGCCACGACCGTGACCGGCGAGGATCCCAGCTCCTCGGCGAGCAGCGACGACCAGGTGGCCATCGCGAGTTTCGCGCGGGCATAAGCGGCGAGCGAACTGTAGTCGTGCTCGAGATCGATGTCGTCGAAGTCGAAGTCGAAGTGCTCGATGCGATGCGCCGACGATCCGACGTTGACAACGCGTGCGCCTCGCGACAGGCGGGGCACCAGGAGCCGGGTCGGAAGAGCCGGTGCGAGGGCGTTGACCTGCAGCGTCCGCTCATAGCCATCGGCGGTGACGAGCCGTTCGGACGCGCCTGGCACACCCGCGTCGTTGATCACGAGGTCGATGGTGGACGTCGGCGACGCCGGCCAGGTGCAGCGCCTGCTTGACTCCCTGGATGTGGTCGACATCCTGGTCAACAACGTCGGTCTGTTCGAGATCGCGCCGTTCGACGAGGTCTCCGACGAGACCTGGCAGCGATATTTCGAGGTGAATGTCATGAGCGGCGTGCGACTCGCGAGAGGGATGCTGCCCGGCATGGTCGCCAGAAATTGCGGCCGGATCATCTTTATCGGGAGCGAATCAGGGGTGAACATCCCCGCTGATATGGTGCACTACGGAGTGACCAAGGCCGGGATGATCGCGCTCAGCAACGGGCTCGCCAAACTCACCCGGGGAACCGAGGTGACGGTGAATACGATCCTCGGCGGACCGACCTATTCGGACGGTGTCGCCCGGACGGTTGACCAGATCTCGCGCGCTCAGTCGAGCGAATCCGGCACGCTGAAAGCGGCGATCATCGGTGGTAACCGAACGACACTTCTCGAACGGTTCATCGAACCCGTCGAGATCGCGAATCTCGCGCTTTACCTGGCGAGCCCGATCTCGTCCGCCACGAACGGCGCCGCGGTACGGGCCGACGGTGGGGTGCTGACGGCAATGCTGTGCAATGCTGTGACTCGGCAGCTGGTCAGTCGGGAAGCGATGTGCCGGTGAGGCGTTCCGCCAGCGCCCAGAGCGGTCCGGCGACTCCTTCGCGTCTGGCGCTGCGGGGGAGTCTGTTGATGTGCTTCGTCGGTCCGACGAGTCCCAATCGGGAAGGGCCGTAGTAGCCGCCCTGGACCGCGGCGGGATCGGCCGCCGCGAACAGGAGCGGTTCGCTGCCCTGCTCGACACCCTGAGACGGGAGGAGTGTCCGCTGTATCGGCGCACGATCTCCGCCGTCGAGATTGCGGCCGGCGGTCTGCAGGTTGGTGCGGGTGTATCCAGGATGCGCCGCTGTGCTGCGCAGCGACCATCCGCGCTGTGTCGCCGTCGCGGCGAGGGTCGTGGCGAAGAGAAGATCGGCGAGCTTGGACTGGGCGTAGGCACGACTTGCGTTGTAGGTGCCGTTCCAGTTCGGGTCATCCAGCCGGATCCTGCCGAAATTGGCGGTGCCGCTCGACATCGTCGAAACTCGCGGTGAGGGGGACTGGAGCAGGCGTGGGAGCAGCAGCATCGTCACGGCGAACGGGCCGAGGAAGTTGGTGCCGAACTGCAGCTCGAATCCGTCAGCGGTGGACAGCCGGGTCGGAGGGATCATCACGCCGGCGTTGTTGACGAGTGTGTCGATGTGATCGATGCCGTCCGCGAACGCACGAACACTGGACAGGTCTGCCAGATCGAGAGCGCGCACCTCCACGGTCGCCCCGGGGTGGGCAGCGAGGATCTCCTCCCGGGCGGCCTCACCCTTGCTGAGCGTCCGGACGGCCAGCACCACCTCGGCGCCCGCGCCGGCCAATCGCTTGGCGGCTTCCTTGCCGGTGCCACTGTTGGAGCCGGTCACGACGATTCGGCGACCGGTCTGGTTGGGGACGGTGTACATGCGCTCTCCTTGGTTGCCATTAAAAGACCATCAGTCTGTTAGAATGACCATAACAGACTGCCGGTCTTTAAGCGAGGTGACATGTCGACAACCACATTCTCCCGGGCGCGGAGCGAGGAACAGCGCGCCCTGAGGACCGCCGCCATTCTGGAGACGACGGATGCGATGCTGCGCGAGATGAGGGTGGGGGAGATCACCCTCAACGACCTCTCGCGCCGCGTGGGCCTCGCCAAGTCGAACGTGCTTCGATACTTTCCGTCGCGGGAGGCGATCCTGCTGCAGCTGCTCGATCGTGAAACCCGCGCGTGGCTCGACGATGTCGAATCGTCGGGGGAGGGATCGCTCGCGGACTCGATTGCGGCGGCGTCTGCCGCGCGCCCGGTGTTCTGTGATCTCACCGCCAACTCCGCCGGCGTGCTCGAACGAAACGTCTCGGGCGAGGTAGCCGCCGACTACAAACGGGCGTCGCTGGCCTCAAGCGATCGCCTCGCTCGGCTGGCGGGGTTCGACGGCCTAGAATCCCAGGGCGGCCTGATTTTCGTCGGCGCGGTGATGTTGGCCATCGGCGGCACCTGGGCATCGTCGCAACCAACCGACGGGATGCGCGCGGCCTACGCTGCGCATCCCGAGTTCCGTCCGTTTCGGGTCGAATTCGAGACGGCCGTCCGCGAACTGGTCGCGACGACGCTCGCCGGGCTTGAGGCCCGCGGCCTCACATCCTGAGCAAAGGACGCCTCGACGGCATGGCTGAGACCGGCCCGGTTCTCGCCCATTCAGCGACAGACCGAGGTGTTGGCGGATCAATCGTCGGTGAGATCCACGTAGCTGTCGCGCTCGGGTGCTGCGTGAGCCGCGTCCGCCGGGGGAGCGGGCCGCGGCGACGCTGGCTCACGGTCGGGACTGTCGCCGTGCTTGACGACCTCGATCGCGACCGAATCCCACTCGTGGAGCTCGGTGCCCGGTGCCGGATCCTGCCGCACGATGTAGTAGAGACCCGGCCAGGCGAGGCTGCTAATGGGCGGTCCGTCCGGGTCCGGGTTCGCCAAGGCGACGCCTGCCTGCGCAGCCACGTCTCGGCCGACATGGAAAGGCAGCCCCACCACGTCGGGGACGATCACGCGTCGCGCCATCCGTTCTCCCATGCGCCCAGGATAGGCGTGACGCGAGCGACCAGTGGGGGCCATCCGCACAACGCCAAGGGTCGGACTCCATTGGTGAGCTGCGTTATCCGTTTTCACGCTAAGAGGATCGACGACTGCCAGGTTCGACTGGAGTGGCTGATCGACCACAGGTTGCCACGACAGAAGCTCGTTTCCGCGGTTGTTCTCCTCGCTGCGATTAGGCTGCTGCTGCGGCGCGGATGCGAGAGACGGCTTGCGGAGAAAACCCCATGGCTAGTGTGTCGTCCCGTCTCCGCGCAGAACCAGATCGGTCCACAATAAGTCGTGATGGAAAACCAGAAACTATTAGTTGAGTTCATGAGTCTGCTTCTCGACTGGAAGACACGACCGGCTTTCACCGCTGTGTCCCAGATTCAGTCCGATGCAGGAGTGTCTGAGTTTGATGTTGAAATCGATCCGAGAGCGGAGCGATGGTATAGCCGTCACCGCAATTCGGATGCCTGGGCTCGTTGCGATGGCGCCTTGTCTGCGCAATTCAGCAATACAGGAGAGCTGCCGCCCGGCAGTCCACCGGCGTTGTCTGTTCGACTAGGGTTTCCCACATCTCTGCCGATATGGGGGCGCCGGAACGATTACTTCCGTCCGGTCGGGGCCGAGGAAGCGAATGGCGAAGGGGTCATGCTTCTGCGCCACCCTATCGACCTTTCGATTTTCGGTAGCGTGACCCTCGATCTTGATCGCGGAATCGCTGTGCGGTTGACGAGTCCCGTCCACGTGTGGCGCTTGGAGGACATTCGAGATGTCGACCATGCTAAGAGTCAGTTTGGGCCGAGCAATCGTTCCAGCGTCAAATGAACCTAGATCGGTGCTTCGTTACCTCCGGGGGAGGAGATTCCGCGGATGGTCGCCGGATCGGACTCGTTCGAGGTGTTTACTCACATCGACTACGCGGTGCGTTCCTGGCCGGTTGCCGTCGCCGGGCTGTTCGATCCTCGCCGGTTCGAGGACGGGTTCCGGGTGGCGATGCGTGCGATCGCGGACTCGGGGCGGGCGTTGGAGATGAACACTCGACGACTGGAGCCGTGGATTCCGCGGTGGTGGTCCGAGGAGGGTGGCCGGGCGGTGTCGTTCGGCAGCGATGCCCACACATCTGATCAACTCGCAGCGAACTTTCCCAAGGCGATGGCGATGGTCGGGTCCTTCGGCTTCGCGCCTGGGATTCATCTCGCGGATTTCTGGACCCGCTAGACGGGGAAATCCGCGAGGGTCCGTGGAGCGATCGTTTGATAGATGACAAGCACGGACGCGCTTCTCAGTGGTGGACGCTCCGGTGTCGGTAAGAGCGCAGCGGCCGGGCGATCCACAAGATAACTGGGTAAGTCCGTTATCACTTTTAGCGCTATGGCAGACGGTTTGCCGCTTCGAATGGCGATCAGTGTCCGACGAATGTGGTCACGATTCACGTCGATAGCGGGCCTGGGGTTCCTGCTGGCCATCAGGGTTAGGCCTAAGCTCAACGGCGTGGAAATCGATGGACGGTTCCGATATTATGTGGGGCCGCAGGCCCTTCAGCCTTTGTTTTCGACGTTTTGGTCGTCAGGCGGTTGGAGGAGACCTCCCGTTATGCCCGGTGAGCCCGTCTTCTCTTCTGCCGTGCGGGATGGCGTGATGTTCCGCGAGTCGCCCCGTCGCGGTCATGATGAGTGGGTCTCGGAGATCCGCAGAATGGTGCAGCAGCGGCTGACGGTCGCCCAGATCGAGGTGGCGTTCGTTGCCAGTCTCGGGTCGCGTCGTCTGGATTTGCGATCGGCACTGTCATCTTTTGCGGTGGCGAGAGTGCTCCCGCGCCACGCGTTCCTAGCTGCGGAGGGCCGGAGTGGTTGTGCCGTCTGCGGACTTCTCGAGGGTGACTCAGCGACGGATCTAAACGTCTTGAGCTTCGAGAGGTTTAAGTGGGGAGGGGTGCGTCGCACCAATCTGCATTATGTTCACTTTGATCTCGATCAGTTTGCTCGTGCCCCGTCCTTGTCGATGGGAGAGAGCGACCTCGAGACCGCGGCCCACCTCATCAGCGTCTTGAGTGCCGCTGACGCCATTGAGACCTCAACGTCGGTCGAGAAGCGGCTGTCGTTTCTCCCCAGTACTCAGGCCGAAAGATTGACGCTCGTCGACATCCTTGGAGTCGCTGGGGTTCTTGCGCCAAGGGACCATCCAGGCTTCGCCAGAGAGTTTGTTTCTGTTGTGAAGCGCGACCAGCCCCCTCGACATTTTGTTGACAGAAGCTATCCTGTGAGTTGGTGGAAGGGCTCGGATGGTGTGGACGCCGAAGTCGTCTCAGAGATGCTGCCCAATACGGCTGCCCGAAAGTTCAGCCTCTAGGTGACGGTCTGGCGT
>NZ_DASWPB010000153.1:0-5598 GCF_036404185.1 Lacisediminihabitans sp.
CTCTTGGGCCCTGGTGAGCACGTCCTCGATCTGTCGGCACATCTGGTCGTGGATGCGCTCGGTGTCGGCACTGCCGGGAAAGCGGCGGGAGAGGAAGTCGTTGAACCCCCGGTCTCCCGCCTGCACACGAAACAGGTTCTCCAGGTAATAGACGAGCCCTTCCCACGGATCGTCGATCTCCAGGGCCTTCTTGGCTCCGTCGAGGAACTCCTGGAGTCGAGGCTCGAAGGCGGCCATGAGCAGGTCCAGGCGGGTCGGGAAGTGGCGATACAGGGTCCCGATGGCTACGCCGGCGTCGCGCGCGATCCTCTCCAGGGAGGCATTCACGCCCTGGGCGGCGAACTCGCGCCGTGCCGCGGCGATGAGCCTGTCGTGGTGCTCCTGGGCGTCTCGGCGCCGGGGCGTCCGTGTCTGCGTGACGTCGCTGATGCTCATTCAGTCAATCTACCTCGGAATAGAGGAGGCACCCCTCCGGTTGGGATCTAATAACCGGAGGGGTGCCTCACCCTTCAAGACCAAGGAGCACACATCATGACCACCATCAGCATCATCGGCTCGGGCAATATGGCCGCCGCCATCGGCACCCGGGCGGCGGGGCACGGTCACACCGTCGAGCTCCTAAGCCGGAACACGGCCACGGCGCAGGCGTTGGCAACTCAGATCGGCAACGGAGCCACCGTCGGCGCGTTCGGCGCCCGGCCGGCGGGTGACATCGTCATCCTCGCCGTCCTGTACGCCGCCGCGATTGACGTGGTCACCCACTTCGGCGATGCGCTGTCCGGCAAGATCCTCGTCGACATCACCAACCCGTTCAACGCCGACGGAAGCGGACTCGTGACGACCGCGGGCAACTCGGTGGCCGAGCAGATCGCCGCCGTGGCCCCTGAGGACGCACACGTCGTGAAGGCGTTCAACTCGGTCTTCGGCGGCGTCATCGCTGAAGACAAGCCCTTGGACGCGTTCTTGGCCGGCGACAGTGCCGAGGCGAAGGCACGCGTGGCGGCGTTTCTGGAGAGCCTGGACCTGCGGCCCCTCGATGCGGGAGGGCTCGAGATGGCCCACGGCCTTGAATGGGCCGGCCTCCTTCTCGTGGGCGTTGCCCGCAACGGTGCCGGCTTCGACATCGCCCTGGGCGCTGGAGTCCTCTGACGTTCCCATCACGGTCGTCCGTCCAGGAGGGCATCGGCCCGCACCTGGGGAACCCCGAGAATCAACAGGCTCGTGATCGTTGCCGCGCGGGCGCCCGGGGTTCCCCGTGAAAGGTCGTTGTCCGCGATGGAGAAGACGGCGCCATAGGCGAGCTGGCTGAGGATGTCCGCGGGCAGGTGTTGCCCGAACACCCCGCTGTCCTGGCCGCGCTGCACGAGGTCGGCGAGAGTCAGATCTACCGGCCCCAGGAGGGCGTGGATCTCCTCGCCGTACTCGCCCCGCCGGAGCGCCACCAGCACCCGGTAACGGTGGGTCAACGGCCAGAGGCGAGCGACGAAATCGACCCACATCGCATCGGCTGCTTGCTCGGACGCAGTGACCTCGGCGATTACCGCTGCGATCTCGTCTATTGCCTGTCGTGCGAGGGTCCGCACGAGGTCGGTGCGGGTGGGGAAGTGGCCGTAGACGGTGCGGCGGACCACGCCGGCAGCAGACGCGACGTCCCCCATTCCGGCATCCGGATTCTGGCCTAGGACCTCGAGCGCAACGTCGAGGATGCGATTTCGCGTGTCGTTCATTGCTCGCGCCCTGGCGGATTCGATCTGCATCATCCAATCATTGCACATCGGTGTGCAATGGAGTAGATTGCACATCCGTGTGCATTGCACACCCATGTGCAACAGATTTCAGGAGAACCAGGCAATGACCGCATCCTCAAGCCCCATCCGCCCATTTACCGTCACGATTCCGGACTCGGAGGTCGAAGACCTGAAACAGCGACTGGCCAGAACCCGGTGGCCCAATCCCGAGACTGTGCCCGACTGGTCGCAAGGAGTGCGTCTGGAGAACGCCAAGTCGCTCATCGGCCACTGGGAGCGAGACTACGACTGGCGCCGATTCGAGTCGGAGCTCAATCGTTTCCCGCAGTTCCTGACCGAGATCGATGGGCTGGACATCCACTTCATCCACGTCAGGTCCACGAATCCGAACGCGATGCCGCTCATCCTGACGCACGGCTGGCCCGGTTCGATCGCCGAATTCCTGAGGCTGATCGGACCGCTCACCGACCCGGTGGCGTACGGAGGGGACGTCGACGATTCCTTCGACGTCGTCATACCGTCGCTGCCCGGATTCGGGTTCTCTGGGAAGCCAGCCGAGACGGGGTGGAACGTTACGCGCATCGCGAGCGCGTGGACGGAACTCATGAAGCGGCTTGGCTACACGAAGTGGGCCGCTCAAGGCGGTGACTGGGGTTCCGTCGTGACGACCGCCCTCGGGGCCATGCAGCCCGAGGGACTCGTCGGGATCCACCTGAACACCCAATACGCTCTTCCCGCAGAGATCCCCGGCACGCTGTCGCCCGACGAACGCCATGCCCTCGACACCGTCGCCTTTTACGGCGGGGAGATCGGCGGAGCGAATCACCTCCAGGGCACGAAGCCCGAGACCATCGGAATCGCTCTGGCGGACTCACCGGCCGGTCAGGCAGCCTGGATCTACGACAAGTTCCAATCCAAGACCGACAATCACGGGCTCGCCGAGGACGCCCTCAGCACCGATGACATGCTCGACACAATTTCGCTGTACTGGTACACGAACAGCGCCGCGTCATCCGCCCGCATCTATTGGGAGAACAAATCGGGCGGCTTCGCTGGGCCGACACTGACGCTGCCGGTCGCGGTGACGGTGTTCCCCCGCGATATCCCCCTCTTCCCACGAAACTGGATCGAAGACACGTACACCAACCTGATCCACTATGGCGAGGCCGACAGGGGCGGACACTTCGCAGCCCTCGAGCAGCCCGAGATCCTGATCAATGAAATCCGCACCGGGCTCAGGAGCCTTCGCTCGTAAACAACATCCGGCGACACCTCGTGGTCATGCCCGCGCCACCGTTCGTTCACCTGCGACCGCGAGCATCGTGCCCATGCGCATCTCACCCGCTCGCCCTGCCGTCGTCGCCGCCGCGATTGCGGCACTCGCCCTGGGGAGTGCGATCAGCGTTCCCGCCGGCGCGTCCGCCGACCCGACCGAGAACGTGAAGATCACGGAGTTCGCCTACGGTGGCCAGATCGCGGGATCGAGCGTCGGCGGTGACGGCGAATACGTCGAGATCACGAACCTCGACTCGTCGCCGGTGGACATGACGGGATGGGCGTACGGAACCGCAGCGGCCCCTGGCACGGTGTCGCTGTCGGGCTTCGGAACCCTCGCCCCGGGCGAGTCGGCGATCGTCACCGACGTCACGGCGGCCGAGTTCCGCAGCGACTGGGGCCTCACCGATTCGGTGAAGGTCGTGAACGACGGCTCGACCACCCTCAACAAGGGCCCGAAGACGATCTACCTCTACGACGCGGGCAACACCACGGTGGACTCCGTGACTTACGCGTCGGGCTTCCTCTCTGGCAAGGGTGCCTCGGCCTGGGTCGATGCGGCGCATGTTGGAGCGAAGGCGGACACGACCGGCTGGACGATCTCGACGGCGGGAGACTCCGAAGCCAGCTGGACGAGCGCCACGAAGTCGGTCGGCTCGCCGGGCATCTCGACCCTCTCCTCGCGGTCGACGGCCGCCCCCGACGTTGCCATCACGGAGTTCGCCTACGGTGGTCTGGCCGCGGGAGCGAACGGCGACGGCGAGTATGTCGAGGTGACGAACGTCGGCCGGACGCCGACGGACATGACGGGATGGTCGTACACCACGACGGCCGCGGCGCCCGGCCCGGTGTCGCTGTCGGACTTCGGCACCCTCGCTCCGGGCGAGTCGGCGATCGTGAGTGACCTCACGCCGGCCGAATTCCGCGCTGAATGGGCCCTCTCCGACTCGGTGAAGGTCGTGAACGACGGCTCGACCACCCTCAACAAGGGTCCGAAGACGATGTACCTCTACAACGCGGCCGATGCTCTGGTCGACTCGGTGACTTACGCGTCGGGCTTCCTCTCTGGCAAGGGTGCCTCGGCCTGGGTCGACGCGGCGCATCTCGGTGCGAAGGCGGACACGACCGGCTGGACGATCTCGACGGCGGGAGACTCCGAGGCCAGCTGGACCAGCGCGCACGGCGCGGTCGGCTCACCCGGCGCGTCGAGCTTCGGCATCCACGCGGCATCCACCGTCCACACCACTCCTGGTGGCGGAACGACGCCGCCACCCCCGACCGACCCGAACTACGCCGACATCGTGATCAACGAGATCACCTCGGACAACGACGGCATCGGCTTCGCCCCCCTGCCGAACATGTCGGACGCGGTCGAGCTCTACAACACGGGCACCCACACCGTGAGCCTCGACGGGTGGACGCAGGTGGACAGCGGTCCGGCAACGTCGGCCGCGGTGTTCTCGGCCGGCCTGTACGTGAACGGCGTGCTGTCGACGAACATCCCGGCGGGTGGCTACGGCGTGTTCCAGTCGACGGCGGGCCTCAGCAGCGGTGGCGACGCCGTGAAGGTCTACACGCCGGATGGCACGCTCGTCGACGAGCTGGACTACCTCGCGGGCCAGGCCGGCGTCGACGAGGGTGTCAACGTCGACCACACCTACAAGGCCCTCGCCGCCTGCCCCGACGGCTCGAACGCCTTTCTCGAGGTGCCGAGCGCGACCTTCGGCGGTTCCAACGCCAACGCTTGCGCCGACGGCGTACCCCCACTCACGACCGGCGCGGCCCCCGAGGCGCCCTGCCAGACCGAGGATTCGGGCGACGCCCCCGGCACCGTGCCGACTTCGGCCCTCACCTGGCCCGGCAGCCCGACCCCGGCAACGATCGATGCGCAGTGCTCGTGGGTGACGACGGAGTCCGGTCAGGACCTCAGCGGTCTCGCCTTCGATCCGGCAAAAGCGAACGTGCTGTACGCGGTGAAGAACAAGAGCCACGTCTACCGCCTGCTGAACTCCGATGGCACCTGGGTCAAGGACACCGCCAACGGCTGGTCCGCTGGCAAAGACATCCGTTTCCCCGGTGGAACCGGTGCGCCCGACAGCGAGGGGCTCACGGTCGGACCCGACGGCGCACTCTACGTCACGACGGAGCGTGACAACGACAACTCGAACGTGCCCCTCGACTCCATCCTCAGGTTCGATCCGACCTCCGCGGATGCCACTCTCACCGCTACCGACCAGTGGGTGCTGACATCGGACCTCGGCTTCGCTCCCACGGACGCTGCCGACGCGAACCTGGGTTTCGAGGGCGTCACGTATGTGCCGGATAGCTTCCTGGTGAGCCAGGGCTTCCGCACCGACGCCGGCGCACTGTACGACCCGGCCGACTACCCGGGCAAGGCCCTGCCGGGCCTGTTCTTCGGAGCGGTCGAGAAGACCGGGCACCTCATCGTCTATGCGCTCGGCAGCGATCACAGCTTCACGCGGGTCGCAGACGTCTCGAGCGGGCTGCTCGGCGTCATGGATGCCCAGTTCGACCCCGACCTCGGGGAGATCTGGGCGCACTGCGACAACACCTG
>NZ_DASWPB010000154.1:0-8955 GCF_036404185.1 Lacisediminihabitans sp.
CAGCACCGGATGCCGCGACAGATACAGCCTGAGCAGCACGCCGGTTCCGCTCGCGACGACCATGTTCCCGATGTACAGCGCGTAGACCGAGCTCACGCCGGTGTCCGAGCTGGCCACGACGTTGGTCGAGAACGGCAGGACGGTGATCGCGGCCAGCCAGAGGAAATTCAGCCGGGCGAGGGCAGCGTCGTAGGCGGCGACGAGCTCGAAGATCCGGTGGTGCACCAGCCACAGGTTCCCGATCACGGCGAAGGAGATCAGGAACGCCAGGACGTTCTGCCAGTGATCGGCGAACAGCTGGCCGAGGCCCTCATGGGCGATCGCCGAGCTCAGCTCCGTCAGCGGCAGGACGAGCAGGGTGATCGAGATCGCGACGGCCGCATCGGTGAAGTTGACCAGACGGTCGAGGCCGCGCTCGGTGCGTAGGGGTGCCATACCGCCATCCTGTCACGGCACCGCGCGCGGGCCACGGCGGTAAGCGACGGCGACGCGACGGGTCGAGCAGCGAAGGCGGGGTGTCGAACTTCTCCTCCGCGGCGAGGTCGACACCGGGCGCGACGATCGCGTCGATCGCGTCGAGGACGTCGGCGGAGAGCACGGTGTCGGCGCCGGCGAGCTGCGAGTGCAGGTGATCCAGCGTGCGCGGGCCGATGATCGCGCTCGTGACCGCCGGATGCGCCGTCACGAAGCCGAGCGCGAGCTGGATGAGCGTCAAGCCGGCCTCGTCGGCGACTGTGGCGAGCCGCTCCACCGCATCCATCCTGGCGCGGCCCGCGGGGGCAGACAGGTCGAAGCGCTGCGGCATCGACTTCGAGCGGTTCGTGGTCATCTCCCGGCCCTCGCGGATCGCGCCGGACAGCCATCCGGTGGCCAGCGGGCTCCAGGCCAGAACGCCGAGCCCGTACTCCTCGGTCACCGGCAGCACGTGAGTCTCGATGCCGCGCTGCAGGATCGAGTAGCTGGGCTGTTCCGTGACGTACCGGCCCAGGTGATTCTCGCGAGAGGCCCACTGCGCCTGGACGATGCGGTACGCGGGGAAGGTTGAGGACCCGAAGTAGCGGATCTTGCCCGCCCGCTGCAGGTCGGTCAGCACGGACAGCGTCTCATCGTCGCTCGTCGTCGGGTCCCACCGGTGGATCTGATAGAGATCCACGTGATCGACACCGAGGCGGCGCAGGCTGTTGTCGAGCTCGGTGATGATCCAGCGACGCGAGGTGCCCCGATGATTGCGCTCGGTGCCCATGGGGCTGTAGACCTTGGTCGCCAGCACGATGTCGTCGCGCCGACCGGCGATGGCCCTGCCGACCATCTCCTCCGACTCGCCGTCACTGTACCGGTCGGCGGTGTCGATGAGGTTGATGCCCGCCTCGAGCGCCGCGTCGACGATGGCGGTGGCGTCGTCCTGGGTGGTCTGTCCGATCGCACCGAAGTTCATGGTGCCGAGGGCCAGGGAGCTGACCTCGACGCCGGTGCGGCCGAGAGTGCGGTACTGCATGGTGTTCCTCCAAAAGGGATGGGCTTGGTCGCCGGTCGCGTGTCTGCCAGAATGGAGATAAACGGAGCGCTGCTCCGATAACTATACGGAGCGCCGCTCCGTTTATCAAGCCTTCCGTGGCGCCGGAGAAAGGGATGACCGTGACCGGCAGCGATATACCAACGGATCGGGCCACGCGACCCAAGCGGGCCGACGCGCTGCGCAACGAGCAGGCGCTGCTCGACACGGCGGCGGCCGTGTTCGTCAGCTCCGGCGTCGATGCACCGGTCCGCGACATCGCGGCCAGGTCCGGCGTCGGGATGGGCACGATCTACCGCCACTTCCCGACGCGCGCCGACCTGATCGTCGCCGTCTACCGGCATCAGGTCGACGCCTGCGCGGAGGCCGGCGCGACCCTGCTCGCGGAGACCGGCTCGCCGCACGCCGCCCTCGGGCGATGGGTCGACCTCTTCGTCGACTTCCTGATCACGAAGCACGGCCTGGCCGCCGCGCTGCAGAACGACAGCGCCGGCTACGACGCCCTGCACGCCTCGTTCATCGACCGGCTGGTTCCGGTCTGCGCCGAGCTTCTCGCCGCCGCGGTCGACGCGGGCGAGATCGACTCCGACATCGGAGCGTACGAACTGATGCGCGGGATCGGCAACCTCTGCGCCGGCGCGGAGAACGATCCCCGCTACGACGCCCGCCGTCTGGTCGGGCTGCTCATCGCGGGGCTGCGTCGGCCGGACTCGAACTGACGACCCGGTCGGTCACCGGGTCGCGGGGGAACTCGACTTCTGAGGGTGCAGGTTGCGCTGCGCCCACGCGCCCAGCTGCTCGATGGTCGGCACCAGCTCGGCTCCCGCCCTCGTCAGTTCGTAGCTGACCGAGACGGGCGGACCGTCCGTGACATCCCGGCGAACGAGGCCCGCCTCGACGAGCTCGACGAGACGATCGGCGAGCACGGTGTCGCTGATGCCGCTGACGGCCTTTCGCAGTCCGACGAACGACGCACTGCCAGAGCCGAGCACCCCGAGGATCATGCCGTTCCAGCGCTTCCCCAGGACGGAGAAGGCAAGGGTGATCGCCGAATCGCAGACGCGCAGGTCGAAATCGGGCTCTGGCATGACACCCATCGTAATCATGCTACGTTCTTCTCAGCAACTTTGTTTTACTTAGTCCCTTGTTTTCTCTGGAGATACGTCATGTCACTGTTTCGCCTCGATGCCAGCATCACCCCCGCGACCTCGCAGAGCCGTGCTCTCGCCGACCTCGTCGAGGCCGAATGGTCCGCGGAGCATCCCGACTCCATCGTCACCCGTCGCGACCTCGGCACGACGCCGCTGCCCGCCACGACCTGGCGCGACATCATCACCAGCAGCGGACTCGACGAGGACGCCCTCAGCCCCGACCAGCGCGAGGCCCGTGCCCTGGCGGCGACGCTCGCGGACGAGCTGATCAACGCCGACGCGCTCCTGCTGGCGGTCCCCCTCTACAACTGGGGCGTCGCGGCCCACGTGAAGTCCTGGTATGACATCACCTACACCGATCCGCGGATCAACGGCGGCGCGCTGAAGGGCAAGCCCGCCGTGCTCGTCACCGTGCTCGGAGGCAACTACAACCCCGGAACCCCCAAGGAGGGGTGGGACCATTCCACCCCGTGGCTGCGCCGCGTCATCGAGGAGGTCTGGGGCGCCGACCTGCTCGTCGTACAGCGCCAGTTCACCCTGGTCGGGGTCAATCCGGCCCTCGACCAGTTCACGGATCAGGCCGCCGAGATCAAGGTCGCGGCCGAGCAGCTGGCGGCCGAGCACGGACGCGCCCTCGCGGCGAAGCGGCAGGCGTCGGCAGCGTAGAGCACGGGCCGTCGCCGCACAGGGCGATTACCCACCCCATACCCAGCACCTCCTCGGCTTGAAGATATATCGTTAGGTATCGCCGAGCCGGATGGCCGGCGCTGAGGAGGACATCATGGGCAAGTCATTCATGGGCGACGGATTCCCGGGTACCGCGGTGTGGGAGGCGATGGATCAGCTTCGCGGACAGTTCGACCGCAAGTTCGGCACCCGCGTGGGACGAGGCGACGTGCGCGCCGCGGTTCTCGCCCTGCTCGCCGAGAAGCCGATGCACGGATATCAGATCATCCACGAGGTCGAGGAACGCAGCGGCGGCGCCTGGAAGCCGAGCCCCGGCTCGGTGTACCCGACGCTTCAGCTGCTCGTGGACGAAGGGGTCATCGACGTCGAGGAGTCCAACGGCCGCAAGACCTACTCGCTCACGGACGAGGGACGACGGGCGGCGGATGCCGCGGCGGAGAACGCCGCACCCTGGGAGGCGCCAGGAGCTCGGGACGGCGGCCGAGCGAGTGCGCTGCCCAAGGCCGGCATCGACCTGGCTCAGGCGGCCGCGCAGGTCGGCCGCTCCGGCAGCCCTGAGCAGGTGAAACAGGCCGTCGCCGTGCTCGACGAGGCGCGTCGTAAGCTCTACTCGATCCTGGCTCAGGATTGACGGGCGCCTGACGCCTCGGTGCGACGCAGATCGGATGACAGGGACCAGATGACGACCGACGTCCGGGACATGCGCGCCCGGTCCCGCAGGATCCTCTGGTTCGCCGCGCGGTATCTGGCCCAGAGCTGGTGGTACGAGCTCGTCCTGCCACGGGTCGGGCTCTCGCGGATCGCGGCCCGCGGCAGATCGGCGCGCCTCCGACGCATCGCGCAGCGCTTCCATCTGCTCGCGGTCGACCTGGGCGGCCTGATGATCAAGGTCGGCCAGTTCATGTCCTCGCGGCTCGATGTGCTGCCTCCCGAGATCACCAAGGAACTCGAGGGCCTGCAAGACGAGGTCCCCCCGGTGCCGTTCCCGGACATCCGGGCACTCGCGGAGGCGGAGCTCGGACTGTCGCTCGATCGAGCGTTCTCGTTCATCGACCCGACGCCGCTGGCGGCGGCATCCCTCGGTCAGGTCCACCGCGCCCGGCTCTCCGAGACCGATGCGGCCGACACCGGCCTGCTCGACGTGGTCGTCAAGATCCAGCGGCCGGGGATCGGGGCGATCGTCGATGTCGACCTGAGCGCGCTCCGCCGGGTCGGCGGCTGGCTCAGCCACGTGCGCCTCGTCTCCGATCGGGTCGACATGCCCGCCCTCGTCGAGGAGTTCGCGCTCACGAGCCTCGAGGAGATCGACTACCTGCACGAGGCGGCGAGCGCCGAGCGATTCGCGGAGGACTTCGGCGGAGACGGTCGAGTCGGCGTCCCCGAATTGGTCTGGGAGCGCACGACTCGACGCGTGCTGACCATGCAGGACGTGACGGCCATCAAGATCAACGACGTCGACGGCCTGCGAGCGGCGGGCATCGACCCGTCCGAGGTGGCGGCGGAGTTCGCCGCCGTCATGTTCGACCAGCTCTTCCTCCACGGCTACTTCCACGCCGACCCGCATCCGGGCAACATCTTTGTCACCCCGCTGGCGGATGCCGGAGAGCCCGCGACGGAGGGAGGCCGCACCTGGACCTTCACCTTCGTCGACTTCGGCATGATGGGCGACGTCCCGGACACCCTGCGTCGGGGCCTGCAGAAGCTTCTCGTCGCCGCCGCATCCCGCGATGGCAAGGGGATGGTGGACGGCATCCGTGAGGTCGGGGTGCTGCTTCCCTCTGCGGACACGGCGGAGCTCGAACGCGCGATGACGAAGCTGTTCGCCCGGTTCGGAGGAATGGGCTTCGCCGAGCTGCAGGATGTCGACCCGCGCGAGTTCCGCGCCTTCGCCATCGAGTTCGGCGACGTGGTGCGCTCGCTGCCCTTCCAGCTTCCGGAGAACTTCCTCCTCATCGTGCGCGCCATGTCGCTGACCTCGGGGATGTGCAGTTCGCTCGACCCCGGCTTCAACATCTGGAACGCCATCGAGCCGTATTCCGCCCAGCTGATCAGAGCCGAGGGTGGGCGGCTGGTGCAGACGGTCACCAAGCAGGCGCTGTCGGTCGCCGGCACGATCGCGCGCCTGCCTGGGCGGCTCGACGACCTCACGACGCGCATCGAAGAGGGCAGGGTCACCGTCCAGACCCCCAAGCTGGACCGCCGCCTGAGCAGCCTCGAGCGAACCGGGCGCCGGCTCATCGCGGCCGTGCTCTTCGCCGCACTCCTGATCGGAGGCATCCTGCTTCTGGGCGAGGATGCCGTGTTCGGCACCGTCCTCATGGCCGTCTCGGCCCTCCCCCTGCTGTATGCCCTCTTCGCCGGAATGCTGGCGCGCCGCGGCCCGTTGCGCTGAGACTGATGATGGATTTCTCCTTCACCGGTCCCATCGGGGTGACGGTGAAGGGCGACGTGTGGTCTTGCGTGGAGGTTCCGGGATCCGTGGACCTGTTCGGGACCGGGAAGGCCGTGCGCGTCGTCGCGACGGTGGACGACCAGCCGGTGACCGCCGGGCTGATGCCGACCGGATCGGGTGGGCACATGATCTCGATCAGCGCCAAGCTGCGGAAGAAGCTCGGGAAGGACATCGGGGATGACGTCGTCGTCCACCTGTCGGAGCGGCTGACCTGAGTCGTTTCCCTGCGTCCGCGCCCGGCGGGTGGCGGCTCCGGGTCGTTCTACGCGGATTCCTGCCGATCCAAGAGTTGCGTCACATATGCGTTGAGACTCGTTTGACGCTGGACAGCCTCCAGAGCCAGTTTCCGGTGCAGCCCCTCAGGAACCCGAAGGTTCAGCCGTCCGCTATAGGTGCGATCCGACAGTGGTTCGGGCACTAACTCACCACTTGCCACCATGTCCTCGATGACCCGCTGTACTAAAACCTCCAGACCTCGAATGGCTTCAACCTGTTCTGGTGCCAGCCATGACAGCGAAGGAAACTCCGCAACGGTGGCGACAAACTCTTCATCCGCCGCCGACCATTGCACGGCGTAACGATAATGGTCGACTTGTGCAGTGCGAGATGGTGCACTCATAGCTCCTCCTTCTTAAGTCGATCGATGGCATTCAGTATCTGGCTGACCTGATATGGCTTCGCTTGTCCATCCTTGTTTTGCAAATTGATTCGCGGATCTCCCTGCCAAGGCATCGTGAAAATCGCTACATGACTGCCGGAACCTGATCTCGGTTCTCCGAAGTATGCCGTCGCCAATTTCACGGCATCCACGAACGAGATCGAACCCGGCGAATTGCGTGCTTTGTTCTCGATCTTCTCTACCGACACCATTCACTTGATGGTGCCATATTTGGCACCGATTTTCTAGAGAGCGTACGGAGAACCTTTCCACGACACGTTCGGCAACTCTCAAAGGTTCATTTGACAGTCGTCGGCCGAACCGCGATAGTTGTGCCATGGACCCCCTCGAGAAGCTCCGGGCCACCGCGCATCCGCTCCGCCTCCGGATCCTGTCCCTGCTGACCGGCGCCGCCATGAGCGCGGCCGAGGTGGCGCGGGAGCTCGACGTCACGCAAGCCAATGCGAGCTACCACCTGCGGCTGCTCGAGCGAGCGGGACTGGTGCGCGTCGTCGAGCGGACGCGGGTGCGCGGCGGCGATGCCAAGCGATACCGCCACGAGCTGTCGGCCGAGCCCTTCGAACGGCAGCGCGACTCGGAGGCGCCTCCCGCATCCGATCCCGCGTCGTTCCAGCAGTACGCCGCCGCGCTCGCCACGGAACTCCAGCGACGGGCGGTGCTGCAGGCGGACGGGCCGCGGGTCTCGACCGACGCGGAGCTGTGGCTGGACGCCGAGGACTGGGCATCCATCGTCAACGCCGTCGGCGAGGCGGCGACCCGGATGCACGCGAGGGCCAGGCCCCCGCGGTCGGCCGGAGCGGTGCGTGTGTCGATGACCGCCGTCCTCTTCGAGATGGGCCGCGAGTGAGGGGGCCGTTCGAGTCCGCCCCGTTTCGGTGGTTGGCCGCCGCGCGCTTCACCACCGTGCTCGGCAACGCGGTCGCGCCGCTGGCGCTGGCCTTCGCCGTCCTCGACCTCACGGGCTCCCCGTCCGACCTCGGTCTCGTCGTCGCCTGCCGCTCCGTGGCGAACGTCGCCGTTCTCCTGTTCGGCGGTGTCCTCGCCGACCGGTTCTCTCGGACGGTCCTTCTCACCGGGACGTCCGTGGCCGCGGGACTCAGCCAGGGAGTGATCGCCGCGCTCGTCCTCAGCGGCACCGCGACGATCCCGCTCCTGGCCGGCTTGAGCGTCGTGAACGGCGCCGTCGCGGCGGTCAGCTTCCCGGCCTCGGCCGCCCTGGTCCCGTCGACCGTGGGGACCGAGCAACTTCGATCCGCGAATTCGATCCTGAGGCTGGGCGTGAACGCGGGGACCCTCGTCTCGGCCGCCGCCGGATCCGTGATGATCGCGGTGGTCGGCCCCGGCTGGGGTCTCGCCTTCGATGCGTTCACCTTCCTCGTCGCCGCCGCGCTCTTCACCCGGATCAGGGTGGCCGGCTCCGTCAGGGCGAAGGATTCCGGGTCCAGCATGCTGCGCGATCTGCGGGATGGCTGGCAGGAGTTCTCGCGACGGAGCTGGGTCTGGGTTGTCGTCGTCCAGTTCATGGTCGTCAACGCCGCCTTCGTCGGAGCGATCGCCGTCCTCGGCCCCCTCGTGGCCGATCGGACGTTCGGCCGGGCCTCCTGGGGACTCATCATCGCGTCCGAGACGGCGGGGCTCGTCCTCGGCTCGCTTCTCGCCCTTCGATGGCGTCCGTCCCGAGCGCTCGGCACCGGCGTCGTGCTGGTGGCCGTCACGGCCTTGCCCGCGGTGATGCTCGCGCTGCGGCCGTCCGTGCCGGTGCTGATGGCCTGCTTCGCCGTCGGCGGGATCGCGATCGAGCAGTTCGGGGTCGCCTGGGACCAATCGCTTCAGCAACACATCCCCGGCGAGAAACTGGCCAGGGTGTATTCCTACGACGCGGTGGGCTCTTTCCTCGCCATCCCCCTTGGCGAGGTCCTGGTTGGACCGCTCGCCGCGACCGCGGGGACGACCCCCGTTCTGCTCGGTGCCGGATCCCTCATCGTCCTCGCCACTCTCGGGGCGGCCTGCGTGCCCAGCGTGTGGCGGACGCGGAACGTACGGGCGGCCGTGACGGCGTGATCGTCGGGCACGCAACCTCCTGTCGCGGCGGAGCGGTCGCTATCTAGTCCGCGGTGCTGAGATGGACCATGGCGTCGTAGAGCTGCTCCTGCGTCATCGGCGGCTCGGGAATCGGATGGGCTCGCCGAGCCCGGTAGGCGTCGAGCATGAGGTAGAGCTGACGCCGCCAGGCACCCGGCGCGATGGTGCTGGTGGCGTCGATCATCCGGCCGTTGGACCAGATGAGGTTGACGATGTCGGCCAGCGTGATGTCGGGACGCGCCTCGCCGGCCTCTTGGGCCCTGGTGAGCACGTCCTCGATCTGTCGGCACATCTGGTCGTGGATGCGCTCGGTGTCGGCACTGCCGGGAAAGCGGCGGGAGAGGAAGTCGTTGAACCCCCGGTCTCCCGCCTGCACACGAAACAGGTTCTC
>NZ_DASWPB010000155.1:0-9804 GCF_036404185.1 Lacisediminihabitans sp.
GCGACGCCGTTCAGTTTCGAGGGTCGGCACGAACGCCGGATCGCCCAGCTCGCCGAATTCGAGCGCACCGGAGCCATCGCCGGGCACCCGGTCGACGTCCCCGCGAAGGCGTAGCACCGTGCCCGAGGGCCATTCCGTCCATCGCATCGCGCGCCAGTTCGCGCTGCACTTCGTCGGCCATCGGGTCGCCGTCTCCTCCCCGCAGGGGCGGTTCGCGGCGGGCGCCTCCGAACTGGACGGCCGCGAGATGACGGATGCCCGTGCCGTCGGCAAGCAGCTGTTCCTCGAGTTCGACCACTCCACCTGGCTGTGCGTGCATCTCGGCCTCTACGGCGCCTGGGACTTCGCCGGCGACATCACCGCCGATGCCACCGTCGCCTCGGCGAACGGACGAATGGGGCAGACCAACCAGCGCGGCACCATCCTCGACGAGGATGCCGCCGAGGACTCGATCGCGAGCATCGGGGCGCCGAGACGCACGCGGCTGCGGATGGCCGAGCAGGAGAAGCTCGAGGCGCCCATCGAGTCGTTCCCCCCGGAGCCGATCGGCGCGGTGCGGGTGCGGCTGCTCACCGACGACGCGGTCGCCGACCTCCGCGGTCCGACCAAGTGCGTGGTGCAGAGCCCCGAGGAGGTCGAGGCCACCCTCGCAAAGCTCGGTCCCGATCCGCTCGTCGACGACCCGGCCGAGGGGGAGGCGCGTTTCCTCTCCGTGGTGCGGAAGAAGCCGACGCCGATCGGGCTGCTGCTCATGGATCAGAACGTGGTCAGCGGCATCGGCAACGTCTACCGGGCGGAGCTCCTGTTTCGGGCGCGACTCGACCCGCACATCCCTGGCAAGGACCTGCCGGAGGAGACGATCAGGGCGCTCTGGCGGGACTGGACCCACCTGCTCGAGGTCGGGGTGAAGACCGGCCAGATGCTCACCATGGACGACCTGGACCCGGAGGCCTACCGCAAGGCGCTCGCCCACCGGGATGACCGGCACTGGGTCTATCACCGTGCCGGACTGCCCTGCCGGATCTGCGGCACGAACATCCTCATGGAGGAGATGGGCGGCCGCAAGCTCTACTGGTGCCCGAAAGACCAGGGATGAGATACACCCCGAGCTATGTCCTCGACGATCCGGACGAGGTCAGGCGGCTCATCCGGGAGAATCCCTGGGCGACGATCGTCTCCGGCACCGCCAACGGGCTGGTCGCCTCCCACTATCCGATCGTGCTCGAGGAGGAGGCGGACGGCATCAGCATCGTCAGCCACGTCGGGCGCCCCGACGAGGAGCTGCACGAGCTGGGGCAGCACGAGGTGCTGGTGATCGTCCAGGGCCCGCACGGGTACGTCTCGCCGGGCTGGTACGGCACCGGCGACTTCGTGCCGACCTGGAACCACGTCACCGCCCACCTCTACGGGACGCCGGAGATCCTCAGCGACGAGGAGAACTTCCGTGTGCTGGGGGACCTCGTCGATCACTTCGAGAGTCGGATGCCCGAGCCGATGAGCCTGGACATCGACGAGCAGAGCGCGCGCCGGATCGCGAAGGGGACCGTGGGCATCCGGATCCGGATGACCCGCTTCGATGCGCGGCGGAAGCTCAGCCAGAACAAGCGGCCGGAGGTGGTGGAACGGGTGATCGAGCGGCTGGAGAACGATCCGAACTACGCCCAGCCCGCCCTGGCGGAGGAGATGCGCCGGGTGCACGGCGAATGACCACGCGGCTCACGAACGCCCGTGTGCCTGGCGGCGACCCGGCCGACCTGCTCGTCGACGACGGCCGCATCGTCGAGGCGGCGGCACCCTCCGCGACGGCTGGCGAACGGTCAGCCTCCGAGGAGGTGATCGACCTCGACGGACGGTACGTCCTGCCCGGCTTCTGGGACGATCACGTCCACCTCAGCCAGTACGCCTTCGCCAGGCGGCGGATCGACGTCTCCGGTGCCGCCTCGGCGGCCGAGGCGGCGCGGATCATGCACGATGCTACGGCCGGTCGGCGGCCGGATGCCGGGCAGCCCCTCGTCGGCTTCGGCTTCCGCGACGGCCTCTGGCCGGACCGGCCCACCGCGGCGCTGCTCGACTCCGTGCTCGGCGATCTGCCGGTCGTGCTGGTCAGCGGCGACCTGCACTGCTGCTGGCTGAGCTCGAGTGCGCTCTCCCGATTCGGCCTGACCGGGCATCCCTCCGGCATCCTGCGGGAGGAGCAGGCCTTCCTCGTCACGGTGGCCTTGCAGGACGTTCCCGAGGAGACGCTCGACTCCTGGGTCGAGGATGCCGCGCTCGCCGCCGCCGCGCGCGGGGTGGTCGGCGTCGTCGACTTCGAGATGACGGACAACCTGACGGTCTGGCCGCGGCGGTTCGCCGCCGGCTTCGACACCCTGCGGATCGCTGCGGGGGTCTACACGGAGTACCTCGAGACCGCCATCGCGGCCGGCCACTACACGGGTGAGGCGCTCGGTCCCCAGCTCACGGTCGGTCCGTACAAGGTGCTCATGGACGGATCGCTCAACACCCGCACCGCCTACTGCGTGGACGAGTACCCGGGGCTGGAGGAGACCGCCGGTTCCCGGGGCGTTCTGTCCGTTCCGCCGTCGCAGCTGATCCCGCTGCTGAGACGGGCCTCGGCCGCCGGGCTGCTGCCCGCTGTGCACGCCATCGGGGACGAGGCGAACCGGCTCGCGCTCGACGCCTTCGAGACGGTCGGATGCGCGGGACGCATCGAGCACGCCCAGCTCGTCCGCGAGGTCGATCTCCCGCGCTTTGCTGCCCTGGGGATCTCGGTCAGTGTGCAGCCGGAGCACGCCATGGACGACAGGGACGTGGCCGACCACTACTGGGCGGGCCGCACCGACCGGGCCTTCGCCCTGCGGAGCCTCCGGGAGGCCGGGGCCAGACTCATCCTCGACTCGGATGCGCCGGTCGCCCCGCTCGACCCCTGGGTCGGCATCGCCGCCGCGGTGAGTCGCAGTCGCGACGGTCGTCCGCCGTGGCATCCGGAGCAGTCGATCGGTGTCGCGGAGGCCATCCTCGCGTCGAACCACGACCGGGCCGGGCTCGCCGTGGGTGAGACGGCCGACCTCGTGGTGGTCGACCTCGACCCGCTCACGGTGCCCGTCGACCGGCTGCGCACAATGCCGGTCGCGGCCACCATGCTCGCCGGTCGCTGGACCTACAACCGGCTCTGACCGCGGGAGATCTCCGGTTAAACGACGGATGCCGCCCCGTCGAGACAGGACGGCATCCGGAGTGATCTACTTCTCGCTGATGTGGGCGAAGAGGAACCAGCGGTCCTTCTCGAGGCCGCGGGCGATCTCGATCACGACGTCCTGGCTCACCGGGTCGAGCTCGGCCAGCTCGGTCACGGCTGTCCGCACGCCGGTGAGGACGGCGTCGATCTCCGCGATGACCTCGGCGATCACGATGTCGGAGGACTGGAATCCCTCCGCGAGCGTCGGCGTGGTCGCCTTGGCCGCGACGGTCTGAATGCGCGCATCCAGCGGGAGGCCCAGGGCGACGACCCGCTCCGCGGCGAGGTCGGCGTAGTCGTGAGCGTGGTCGACCACCGAGTCGAGGAGCTCGTGAACGGCCTGGAAGTTGGCGCCGCGGACATGCCAGTGCGCCTGCTTGCCGTCGACGGCCAGGGCGGTCAGGTCGATGACGACCGGGCTGAGGAACTGCGCGACTCCAGAGGTGACATCGGGATCGACGGCGCTGGTCGGCACTGCTTGAGTTGTGGGTGATACCGCTTCGGTCATTTTTTTAGCCTTTCGGTTCTGCCTAGGACAACGCTACGCGGCTGACCGTATTCCGCAAGCACGCCCAGGCTCTCCTAACCACACGCCTGACCACACGGGGGAAGACCCCACCCCCGATTCGTCGGGTCGCCGGATGCCGCAGGTCCCGCCCGGCGGGGAGGCTGAGACCATGACATCGACCGACTCTGCCACTCTGGACAGCGTGACCCCTCCCGCAACCTCCGCCAGGCGCAATTCCTATGGGCGCCTCTGGGGTGCCGTCCCCCGCGAGCTCGGGTTCCTCCTGCTCGGTTTCCCGCTCGCCCTCGCCGGGTTCGTCGTCACGGTGACTCTGTTCTCGGCGGGCACCGGCACCCTGGTGATCTTCGTGGGGTTCTTTGTGATCATCGCCACGCTGTATGCGTCCCGTGGCTTCGGCCTGCTCGAACTGCGCCGGCTCGAGTGGGCGGGCAGGCCGCCCATCGAGCGACCGGGGTGGCAGGATGCGCGGGCGAGGAACGGGTTCTGGGGCTGGCTCCGCTCGCTGTTCGGCAACGGGCACTACTGGCTGTACCTGCTGCACACCGGCTTCGTCGGCTTCGTCATCTCCACCGTCACCTGGACGATCATCGTGACCTGGCTGTCGGTCGCCTTCGGCGGCCTCAGCTACTGGTTCTGGCAGCTGTTCTCCCCGCATCAGGACCAGGAGTGGCACATCTCCACCTGGCTGCTGCGCTACTACGGGAGCGATCAGCGGGGTGCGGACGGCCGGGACATCCTCGTCTACCTCGTGATCGGGATCGTCTTCACCCTCACCCTGCCCTTCGTCACCCGGGGCCTGGTGATGCTCCATTGGGGGGCGGCACGCGGGATGCTCGGAGCCTTCCGATCGGACGCGCTGCAGCGGGAGGTCATAGCGATGGGCGCCTCCAGAACCGCAGCGGCGGCCGCGGAGGGCACCGCGCTGCGGCGGCTCGAGCGGGACATCCACGACGGCCCGCAGCAGCGCCTCGTCCGTCTGCAGATGGATCTCGCCGCCGCCGACCGCCAGCTGGACAACGATCCGGGCCGCGCCAGGGCCCTCCTCGGTGAGGCCATGGAGCAGTCGAGGGAGGCCCTCGACGAGCTGCGCGCCCTGTCGCGGGGATTCGCGCCGCCGCTGCTCCTCGACCGGGGACTGATCGCCGCGCTGGAGTCGCTCGCCGACCGCAACCGGATCACCCTGCGCATGGAGGGCGGTCTCGACGCCGGCGCCGAGTTGCCCCAGGAGATCGAACGCAACGCCTACTTCGTCGCGAGCGAGCTGCTCACCAACGTGACGAAGCACTCCGCCGCCACCGGGGTGGGCCTGCGGGTGGCCCTGCGGCGCATCCCGGAGCCGGATGCGACCTGGCTCGACGTCGTCGTCACCGACAACGGGTCCGGGGGAGCGCGGCTGGTGGGGGGTCACGGCCTCGCCGGTCTCGAGGAGCGGATGCGTGGCCTCGGCGGCACCCTGGAGATCGACAGTCCGGCCGGCGGCCCCACCACGGTGACGGCGCACCTGCCGGTCACCTACTGACCGGCGCTCGCCGCCGATCACCTACTGACCGGCCCACCTGCCGGTCATGTACTGACCGGCGCTCGCCGCCGCGCGCTGTCCGATCTGCGGAGCCCGATCTGCGGAGCCCGGTCCCGCGCCCCTGGGCCGGCCCTCCCGGCGCGGGAGCCGGCCTGCCCGCGCCGATAGGGTTGGTCTGTGAACGACTCCCCGTTGTGTGTGCTCGTCGCCGATGACTCGGTGCTGCTGCGGGAGGGGCTCGTCCGGCTGTTCGACGAGGCCGGACTGGAAGTCGCCGGGGCCTACGCGGACGGGGACGGCCTCCTCGCCGATCTGGTGCGGCTCGCGCCTGACCTCATCGTCCTGGACGTGCGGATGCCGCCGACCTTCCGCGACGAGGGTGTCCGGGCGGCGATCCGCGCCCGTCAGCTGCTGCCGGGGGTGGGCATCCTGCTGCTGTCCCAGTACGTCGAGGTCGCCTACGCGCGGGAGCTGCTCTCCTCGGGGGACGGCGGGGTCGGTTACCTGCTCAAGGACCGGGTCGCCTCGCTCGCGGAGCTCACCGATGCCATCGAGCGGATCGCGGCCCACAGCACGGTGCTCGATCCCGAGGTGGTCGCGCAGCTGCTGAGCAGGAGGCACGACCCGCTCGAATCGCTCACCCCGCGGGAGCGGCAGGTGCTCGCGCTCATGGGCGAGGGGCGCACCAACGGCGCGATCGCCTCCCAGCTGGTCATCGGCACCGGAGCCGTGGAGAAGAATGTCACCGCGATCTTCCAGAAGCTCGGCCTCGACGATTCCGGCACCGACCATCGCCGGGTGCTCGCCGTGCTCGCCTGGCTGCAACGATAGGTACCCATGCCATCCCCAGCTCCCTCGATCCGCCCGCCCCGGCTGGGGTTCTCGGCGCCCGTCGTCGTCGACGCGGACGCCACCGCCCTCGTCGCCCGGGACGATCACGACGGCGAACGCTTCGCCGACACCGACCTGAGCGGGTACGACCTGACCGGTTCCGAGTTCGTGGAGTGCGAGCTCGCGGACCTCACGCTCACGGACACGCAGCTGCGCGGCTCGCGATTTGTCGAGAGCCTGGTGGTGGCCCCGTTCGCACCGACCCTGCTCGCCGCTCGCACGACCTGGCGCGACGTCTCGATCGAGAATCCGCGCTGGGGGTCCGCGGAGCTGTTCGAGGCGCAGCTGAATTCGGTGCATCTCCGCGGCGGCAAGATCGACTATCTGAACCTGCGCGCCTCCCGGCTCACCGACGTGCTCATCGAGGACTGCACGATCACCGATCTCGACCTCGGCGGTTTCCATGGCACCCGGGTCGCGCTGCGCAACTGCCGGATCGGCACCCTCGACCTGACGCGGGCGACCTGCGTGGACGTCGACCTCCGGACGAGCGACTTCTCGATCGTCAACGGCATCGACGGACTGCGGGGTGCGGCCATCAACGAGTTCCAGCTGTCGTTGTTCGCCCCGGTGCTCGCCGCGCACCTGGGCATCGTCGTGGAATAGGCGCAGCACTCGGGTCACAGCGTCGCCCCTTCGTGTTTCATCGCCGTCACGGCGGCGGCATCGTCGAGAGGTCGATTCGGCCGCCGCGACGAGGTGTGCGGGAGGGATCGATTCGCGGAGGCGGCAGGAAGTAGGGGACGTTGTCCTCGACGAACACCTCCCAGCCGTGGTCGTGGATCTGATGGTGATGATGCGTGCACAACAGGATCCCGTTCGCCAGGTCGCTGTTCGGCGAGGTCGACCACCACTCGATGTGATGCGCCTCCGCGTACGAGGGCGGGCTCGTGCATCCGCCCCAGGCGCAGCCGCCGTCCCGCTCGGCGAAGGCGAGCTTCTGGGCCGCCGTGAACAGCCGCCTGCCCGCGCCGACGTCGAGCACAACGCCCTTGGCCCCGAGCACCATGGGGATGAGCTCGGCCTCCGCGGCGAGCTGCCTGGCCCGGCCGGCAGAGATGGTCTCGTCGATTCCGTCGATCTGCGCCCTGCCCAGGCCGGTCAGAAGGGACTCGAGGCTCATCCGGACCACCATCTTCGTGGACGGCAGCTCCCCGGCGGCCCCGGCGCAGGTCGCGGTGTGGCGGAAGATCTCCATGGCCGCGTCGGAACGCAGCTGTTCCAGGGTGTGTTCGTCCGGACCGCTCCGTTCGGCCAGACGGTGTTCGGCCAGACTGCGCTCGTCCGGGCCGTCAGCCACCGGCCCGTCCTCTGCACGCATCCGCCGCAGCTCGCGGCCGACGATGCCGTCGACCTGCGCCTTGACCAGGCCGGCCTCGGCGGGGTCGAGACGCCACTGGATGAAGACTGTGCCGTCGGACGAGGTGCTGAGCCGGAAGCCGCGTCGCTCGCGGCGCAGCTCGTCCCTCGGCTCGGCGCCGTCCTGGTCGAGCCGGTCGCGCATCTGCCGGGCGAGCCTGGTCATCTCGTCGATCGTCAGGGCCGGTGCCCATTCGACCAGGTAGCGCTCGCCCTCCTCCCTGGCCTCCTGCGAGCAGCGCAGCGCGGCCGACTCCAGCTCGCGCACGATGACGGCGGCCGACTCGATGCCCATCGCGCGGGAGGCGATGGCGTCCGCGACGGCGGGGAACCTCGCCGGCAGCGGCTCGCCGTTGAGAGCCAGTCGCGGCCTGACGGACAGCCCGACGTCGCACAGGCGCGTGGCCTCCCCGCGACCGAGGCCCCACAGCTGGGCGACCAGGAGCGACGGGCGGGCGAAACCGGCCCGCTTCGCCAGGCCCTCTCCGCCGAGAGACGACCGCGACCGCTCCGCGATCTCGCCGGCGACGGTGACCCGGAGCGTGTCGAGCGTTCGTTGTGCCTCGCGCAGTTGCGTGCCCACTGCCTCCAGCCCCTCGTCCGTCATGCTCGCCGCCTGCGCGGCCAGCGGCGCCTTCCTCGGCGAGGAAGGCGCCGACCCGCTGCGCCCACGATCGCTCCAGCTGCTGCGCAGCCCGGGTGAGCGGGGCGATCGAGGTGTTCATACGGACATCCTGCCAGCACCCACCGACATTCGAAGCGCGATAAGCGGCCGTGACCGGCATTTTTCATGTGGAATCGTACGCAGAGCATGTGCCTGTGGAGGAGAGGAAGGATGTCCGTGCATCCGTCGTTCTCACCGGGCGTTCGGGTGTCGTGTGGCACAGTTGAAGGCCCGCCACGTCATCATCTGGGAGGTCGACCACCGTGACCGTGAGATCGCGCGTGCCCTTCGCCTTGCTCATCGCCCTGCTGCTGGTCCTCTTCGGTGCGCTCTCCACCGGCACCGCGGCATCCGCGACCCCGTCGAAGCCGGGGCAGGCGAAGGCGGCGACGAACGGACTGCCGTATGTCGCGATGGGGGACTCCTTCGGGGCCGGTTACGGCATCGCGCCGGCGACCGGCAAGCCCGTCGCCGGGTGCGGGCAGTCGGGCGACGATTATCCGCACCGGGTCGCCGAGGCCCTTGGGCTGAAGCTCACGGACGTCACCTGCGCGGGCGCGGTCACCGCCAACCTGATCTCCACGCCGCAGCGCACCGACCACGGCACGGCCAAGCCCCAGGCGGATGCGCTCGGGCGGGACACGCGGGTGGTCACCGTCACCATCGGCGGCAACGATCTCGGTTTCTTCACCACAGCGACCGCCTGCATCGCGCTCTCCGCGGACGGGCCGATCATCTCGGCCCAGAAGCCGAACTGCAAGAAGTCCTACGTGATCGACGGCAAGGACACCATGGCCGCGCGACTCGCCGGGCCGGTGACGAGCGGCCTCGCCAAGACCTTCGCGACCATCACCGCGGCGGCACCGAGGGCGAAGGTCTTCGTGGTGGGCTATCCGACGATCATGCCGAATGCGGCCAACACGCCCGCGAAGGGCTGCTTCCGGGCGCCGCTGGAGGGAAGCAGTCTGCCGGCACTGCACATCGACGACGGCTTCCCGTTCACCGATGTCGACGTGGTCTATCTCAATTCGCTCCAGCAGTCGCTGGACCAGGCGATGCGGGCGGCCACGGAGCGCGCGGGGTTCACCTACGTCTCCACGCTCGAAGCGAGCGCCGCCCACAGCCCCTGCGCATCGGCGGACGCCAGCTACATCAACGGGATCAGCCTGCGGCTGAACAGCGCTGACCGCGCGCTGTCCGTGTCCCCGGGCGCGCTGCATCCGAATGCGAAGGGCGCGGCGTTCCTCGCGCGGTCGGTCATCCCCGAGATCGAGCGGGCGTTCCCCGTTCACACCTCCACGCCGCGCCCGCAGTCGCTGCCGGCTCAGGATGCCTCGCCCTGGCGCTGGGCCGCGTTGGCCGTCGGCGCCGTGGTGCTGGCGATCGTCGCGCTCTGGGTGATCCTGTGGCGGCGGAGACGCAACCGCTCGGTCTCCTGAACGGCAGATGTGCATCCGGTCGCCGCGAGTGAGATCGTCTCGTTTCTAACCGGCCTGTCGTGCCCCGCCACGGTACGGTGAAGCCATGGACGAGCTCCGCCGCCTCGACAGCAGCCACGACTCGACGGACGAGCCGTTCGGTTCCCCGGCCGATCCGTTCACCAT
>NZ_DASWPB010000156.1:0-5150 GCF_036404185.1 Lacisediminihabitans sp.
TCAGCAGGTCTACGACAGCGATCCGGCACCCGCGGCCGATCTCGCCACGAGGTTCACCATGGCCACGCTGTTCTCGCACGGGGCGACCCAGCTGCTCGCCGGCGAGGCGGACCGGCTCCTCATCGACCCCTACTACGTCCACAATCATGTCGCGGAAGGGTCGACGACCCGGATGCTCGCCCGATGGTACGACTTCCTGGTCGAGCACGACGAGTTGCTTCTCGACGCCGGGATCGTCGAGGCGACGGGAGCGTACTCCGGCGAGTACAACGATGACTGCGATGTCGCCTTCGCCTCGGTGCGGGTGACGGAGACCGCGGAGGCGGGGGCCGTGTGGCGCCGGGTCGCCCTCGCGGGCGACCGCCTCGTCGTGCACCTCATCAACCTCGTCGGCCAGCGGGACACCCTCTGGGACGCTCCTCGCGAACCGACCGGCAGCACGGGGCCCGGCACGCTACGGTTCCGGCGGGTGGGGCCGGGTGTTCCCCGGGTGAGGGTCGCCGATCCCGATCGGTCCCCTCGGCTGATCGATCTCGAGGTGCGACTGGACGGCGACCACGCGTTGGCGCAGCTTCCCGAACCCGGCGTCTGGCAGATCGTCGTCATCGATCTGGTCCCACAGTCGGCGGAGGCGGGCTCATGACCGACATGACCGCGCTGGTGACCGATCGCCCCGGCTCCCCGGACGCCGCCTGGTGGCGAAGTGCCGTGGTCTACCAGGTCTATCCGCGCAGCTTCGCCGACTCGAACGGCGATGGCGTCGGCGACCTCCTTGGCGTCCTCGAGCACCTCGACTACCTCGAGGAACTCGGTGTTGACGTCGTCTGGCTCTCGCCCATCTATGCCTCGCCCGGCGACGACAACGGCTACGACATCAGCGACTATCGCGCCATCGATCCGCTCTTCGGCACGCTGGACGACTTCGACCGGCTCGTCGCCGACCTGCATCGCAGAGGCATGAAGCTCGTCATGGACCTCGTGGTCAACCACACCTCTGACGAGCATCCCTGGTTCGTCGAGTCCGCCTCGGGGGCGCTGAGCCCGAAGCGGGACTGGTACTGGTGGCGACCGCCGCGCGAGGGCCGGGCCGGCGGCGAGCCGGGAGCCGAGCCGAACAACTGGGAATCCTTCTTCTCCGGACCGGCCTGGAAGTACGACAGCGCCTCGGGCGAGTACTACCTGCATCTGTTCTCCGCGAAGCAGCCGGACCTCAACTGGGAGAACCCCGAGGTGCGTGCCGCCGTCTACGACATGATGCGCTGGTGGCTCGATCGGGGTGTCGACGGGTTCCGCATGGACGTCATCAACCTCATCTCCAAGGCACCGGGACTCCCCGACGGGACGGTCCCTCCGGGAGCGCGCCTTGGCGACGGCTTCCCGCACTACGGGTACGGTCCGCGCATCCACGAGTTCCTTCAGGAGATGCACGCGGAGGTGTTCGCCGGCCGCGAGGGCCAGTTCGTGACCGTGGGCGAGATGCCCGGCGTCACGGTGGACCAGGCCAGGCTGTTCACCGATCCGGCTCGCCGGGAGCTGGATATGGTGTTCCAGTTCGAGCACGTGGGCCTCGACCACGGGACCGCGGGCAAGTGGGAGCATCACCCGATCGACCGGCTCGAGCTCAAGCGGTCGTTCCGGCGCTGGCAGGAAGGGCTCGCCGAGGTCGGCTGGAACAGTCTCTACTGGAACAACCACGACCAGCCGCGGGTGGTGAGCCGGTTCGGCGACGACGGGGAGTACTGGGCCGAGTCCGCACAGCTGCTCGCGGCCATCCTCCACCTGCAGCGGGGCACCCCGTACATCTTCCAGGGGGAGGAGCTCGGGATGACCAACGTGCCGTTCACCGACATCGACGAGATCCGCGACATCGAGTCCATCAACCACTTCCTGGAGGCCACCCTGGTACTCGGCGCCAGGCCGGAGGCGGTGCTGCAGGACATCCGCCGCATCGGGCGGGACAACGCCAGGACGCCCATGCAGTGGAACGCCGGACGAAACGGCGGCTTCGGCGACGGCGAGCCCTGGATCGCCGTCAATCCGAACTACCGCACGATCAACGCGGCGGCCCAGCGAGGGCGGCGCGGCTCGGTCTTCGAATTCTATCGGGCGCTCATCGCGTTGCGGCACACCGAGCCGGTGGTCGCGAACGGCGACTTCCGGATGCTCGCGGGCGAGCATCCTTCCCTGTTCGCCTTCGTGCGCGACGACGGGTCCTCGAGCCTCCTGGTGCTCGCGAACTTCTCCGAGCGAGCGCTGGATCCCGCGGAGGCGCCCGATGTTCTGGACCAGGTCTCGCCCGCGGCGCGGCTCGTCCTCGCGAACTACCCCTCAGCGGCCTCACCCACGGCGATCCTGCGACCGTGGGAGGCCAGGGTGCTGATGCGGAGCTCGTCCGATCGGTGAGGCCTGCCCGCCGCCGTCCGAACCGGCGGATCAGTCGATCCAGCGCTGATCCCTCAGCCAGCTCTCGCAGAGCGAGGTCCAGCGCCCGGCGGGTTCCCCCGGTGCGAGGCCGAGGCCGTGGCGGCCGTGCCGGAACACGTGCAGCTCATGGTCGACGCCGTGGCCGGCGAGCGCCTCGGCCAGTGCATAGGAGTGCTCGACCGGCACCGCCTCATCGTCGGCGGTGTGCCAGATGAAGAAGGGTGGCGAGTCGGCGGTCACCAGGGTCTCGAGCGAGGTCTCGGCCCGGAGGGCGGGGGAGGCGTCGAGGCCGATGAGGTTCCGCCGCGACCCCTCGTGGTGGTCGAACAGCATCGAGACCACCGGATAGCAGAGGACGGCGAGATCGATGGCCTGATCCGTCGCGTGTGCCGACAGCGTCGCCAGGCCCGCCGCATGCGCACCGGCGGAGAACCCGATGACCGCGACCCTGCGCGCGCCTCCCGCGCGGCGGGCGCGCACCTCGCCGAGGATCTCGTCCCTGGGGACCGGATGGCGGGTGTTCACCGGGTAGCGGAAGACCGACGCGGTCAGCCCGAGCGACCGCAGCCATTCGGCGACCGGCTCCCCCTCGTGATCGGCCAGCATCTCGTAGCCGCCGCCCGGCAGCACGATGACGTGATCGCCGTCCATGGGGTCCTTCCGTTCGTCGCGAACTCCAGAGTACCCACCGTCCGGCTCCGCGGTCGGCCCGCTTCGCGCCTCAGTCCTCGCCGTCGTGCGAACCGAGCTGCGAGATCCTGTCCTTGAACAGGGTCGTGGCGATCGCCGCACGATGCGGCTGTCCGCGCAGGAACGCCGTCGCGAACTTCTTCGCCTGCTCGTACTCCACCTTGCCGGGGAGCGGCGGTTCGTTCGGGTCGACGTCCACGTCGACGAGCGAGGGGCCGGGATGCGCGAGCGCCTCGCGGATGGCCGCCTCGACATCCGCGGGGTCCGTCACCTTCCTCCCGAAGCCGCCGCAGGCCCGCGCCCATGCCGAGAAGTCGGCCTCCGGCTGGTTGAACCGCACGCCGTGCTCCGGGTAGCCCAGCACCATCTGCTCCCAGAGGATCTGTCCGAGTGAGTTGTTGTTGTTGACCACAACGGTGATCGGCAGGCCGTATTGGGCCGCGGTGAGGAACTCCGCCATGAGCATCCCGAACCCGCCGTCCCCGACGAAGGCGATCACCTGGCGCTCCGGCCAGACCCGTTGCATGGCGATGGCATACGGGAGCCCCGGCGCCATCGATGCGAGGGTTCCGGACAGGTAGAAGCCGCGATCCCCCCTAATCGTCCAGTGCCTGGCGGCCCAGGTCGCGACGGTGCCGGAGTCGCAGGTCAGAACGGCGTCGTCGGCGGCCAGGTCGTCGATCACGGACATGAGGTACTGCGGCGCGATCGGGGTGCGGTCGACGTTCTCGAGTGCTCCCATGCGATCGCGCCAGTCGCGCATCCTGGCCTGGTACCCCTCCAGATGCGAGAGGTCACTCCTGGGCTCCAGGTGCGGAAGGAGCAGGGAGAGGGACCGTGCCGCGTCGCCCACGATGCCGACCTCCACGGGGAGGCGTCCGCCGATCCTCGCCGGCTCCACGTCGATTTGCACGACCCTGGCGGCCCCCGGCTCGGGGAGGTGCTTGCTGTAGGGGAAGTTCGTGCCGACCATCAGCAGCGCGTCGCAGTCCTCGATCAGCTCCTCGCCGGGTCGGGTGCCGAGCAGCCCGATGCCGCCGACCGCATACTCCGAGTCGTCCGGGATCGCGGCCTTCCCCGGCAGCGTCTTGATGACCGGCGCCCCGAGTGCCTTGGCCACGGCCAGGAGCTCCGAGCGCGCGGCCAGGGAGCCGACACCCGCGAGGATGGCTGGACGCTCGGCCGCGTTGAGCAGGCGTGCGGCGGCGTCGATGTCCTCCGACCGCGCCTGTGCCGCTCCGACGTAGGCGATCGGGGCGGAGGCCGGCGGCCTGGCGGGCGCGACGTGCGCGAATGGGTCGGCATCCGCATCCGCCACCTGCACGTCGTTGGGGATGGTCAGGTGGGCGACCCCGCGGCGAGACAGCGCGGTGCGGATGGCGATATCGACGACGCCGGGCAGCTGCGCCGGATTCGTCACGGTCAGGTTGTATTCGGTCACGTCCTCGTAGAGCTTGTCGAGCGCGACCTCCTGCTGGTATCCGGTTCCGAGAACGCTGGACTCCTGCAGCCCGGTGATCGCGAGCACGGGCTGGTGGTCGAGCTTGGCATCGTACAGCCCGTTGAGCAGATGAATTCCTCCGGGGCCGGAGGTGGCCAGGCACACGCCGATCCGTCCGGTCGCCTTCGCGTGCGCGGTGGCCATGAAGGCGGCGGCCTCCTCGTGGTGCACCAGCACGAAGGCGATCTCGTCGGCATGCCTGCGGAGTCCCTCCATGATGCCGTTGATCCCGTCGCCTGGCAGGCCGTAGACGGTGTCGACGCCCCAGTCGATGAGGCGCTGGATGAGGTTTTCGGAGGCGATGTGTGACGACATGGGCAGACCGTACGTCCGCTTCCCTTCCTGTTCAAGGGGCTGCCGCCGGAGGACGGATCGGGTCTAGGGTGCGGCCGGTGGCGGAAACACCGGCGGTCTCTGAGTGAAACAACGCCGCAACATGCCGGGAATAGGCTCGGTTCATGGAAGGCCTGTTCGACGGATACGGCGCCCAGGCAGCCAGGGGTCGCACGACGGGACCGGCGGCATGGGACGAGAT
>NZ_DASWPB010000157.1:0-15799 GCF_036404185.1 Lacisediminihabitans sp.
GCGTAGGCCTCCGCCTCGCTGCGTGCCTTGCGCACCCTGGGGTCCTCCCAGAATCCGCGCGCGAGGGACCGCAGCTGCTCGTAACGCTCACGACCCGCGCGGGCCCCGAGCACATACCCGGCCGCAAGCCCGACGAGAAACAGGAATTTTGACCTCATGCCGCCAGCCTAGACACCGGGAAAACGAAAGGGCAGGGGTTGACGGCGCGTTCCCTGTCGACAATCCATCATTCCCAGGGATTGATCAGGTCGACGCCGAGACCGTCGAAGTCCCTGACGTTGCGCGTAGCCAGCCGTGCACCGCGGTGAAGGCACACGGCCGCGATCATCCCGTCCTCCACACTGAGCGGACGACCGGCCGCCCGCCGGGATTCCTGCAGCCCGGCGTAGACCCGGGCTGCCGGCTCGTCGTAGGGCATCACCTGGTCGGCATAGCTCGCGAGGAGGCGGTCGATCGCCGCGGTCAGACCGGAACGCCGACGGCCCTCCGGAAGTCGCCGCACGCCGATGAGGATCTCACCGACGCTGATCGCCGTCAGCGTCGTCTCCTCCGTGAGCGCCGCAAACCACCCGAGCACCCGAGGATCTGGCTGCGCCCGCAGAGGCTCAGAGAGCACGTTGGTGTCGAGCACGATCACAGGGACTCCGCGTCACGGGGCGCGGAACGGGGCGGGACAGGAAGCGGGTCACCGCGGAACGCCGCCACACCGTCGACCCACGCGGAGGAAAAGCCGTCTCCCCCGACCGCCGCGCTCAGGATGGCGCGAACCTCGGCTTCCATCGACCGGTTGTGCGCCGCCGCACGCCGCTTGAGCCCACGCTGGACCTCGTCGGTCAGGTTGCGAACGATGATCGCCGGCATGGCTGCCCCCTCCAGAAGTGCTATCAATGATAGCAATCCAGATCACAAATAGCGTGAAACCATCCCGGCAGCCCCCCCTTGTCATGAAACGCAAGGGGGAACTAGCATAGGCTCGTGACCAAGCCACAGAGGTACAGGGATGTTACAAAATTCCTGAAATCCAAGGGCTGGGTTTTCAAGCGCCAAAGAGGCAGCCATGAAATTTGGGGACCGGAAGAGACTAACCAAATTTTCTCTCTGGTGGCGCACAAAGGCGAGGTCTCACCGGGTGTAATTCGACAGCTTCAAGAGTTGTTCCCGGACACACCCCACGAATGGAATTAGACGGTATGACGGCAGGGAGGAACGGCAATGGCAGGAACTGATCGTCGTGTTGTGGAGGCACATGCCTACCGCGATGGCGGCAAGTGGTGGACGATCGAGATCCCAGAGCTGATGTCGGACGGACCCGAAGGACGAGGCATGCACGCGGTTGGCGGCGCGGTATCGGTCAAGGACCTTCAGGAAGCGGCCACCGACCTTGCAGCCGTCTGGCTCGACGCTGACCAGAACACACTCGACGTCCGGGTTACGCTCGACACTCCTGAGGCCGTTCGCCGACTGTGGAACGAAGGGGCAACTGCGGAGGCCGAGGCGCGCGACGCCGTCCAGCGTGCCGCGCTCCTCCGTCGGCGCGCGGTGCAGACTCTCCGCGCGGAGGGGTACACCTTGGATGTCTCAGCTCGGTTGCTCGGCATCTCCCGGCAACGAGTCCAACAGCTCGCGCAGAGTGCGGAGACTACATCTGAATCGGTCGCCTCATCGTGACTTCCGCCCCGGTCAGTTGCGGCGATTTACTCACGCTCTAGCGACCGACTCACCAGCATCTCCCGTCGAGGCCGGGCTCAGCCCTTGCGCTTGTCCTGCGCCCGACGCTCCGCGCGGTTGGCCGGTGCCGGCCCCGTGCGCTGGCCGAAGGCGCCGCGCTGTCCCGCCGCGGTCGCCGCCGGGCCGAAGGACGAGCCGGTGCCGGAGGCCTCCTGGGCCTTGGCCGTGGATGCGCGGTCGAGCTGGCCGCGCGCGTTGCGCACCTCCACCTCGCCCTGGCTGTCGGCGTTCGGCGCCGAGTAGCTGAGCCGCTCGACGGGAGCCGCAGAGCCGCCGAGGCCCTTGGCCGCGACGGTCGGGACGGCGGCCGTCGCCTCTCCCCCGGTGACCTCGACCTCGAGGTTGAACAGGAAGCCCACCGACTCCTCGCGGATCTGGCCCATCATGCTCTGGTAGAGGGCGAAACCCTCGCGCTGGTATTCGACGAGCGGGTCGCGCTGGGCCATGGCCCGCAGCCCGATGCCGTCCTTGAGATAGTCCATCTCGTAGAGGTGGTCGCGCCAGCGGCGGTCGATGACGGAGAGCACCACCCGGCGCTCGAGCTCCCGCATCGCCGGCTCGCCGAGCGCCTTGGTCCGCGCCTCGTACTGCACCCGGGCATCCGACAGGATCTCCTCGGTGAGGAACTCGCTCGTGATCTTGCTGCGCGAGCCCGCCTCGGTGAGCAGCTCGTCGACGGTGATCGAGACCGGGTAGAGGGTGCGCAGCTCGGCGAACATGGCCTCGAAGTCCCAGTCGTCCGCGTGCCCCTCGGCCGTGTGCACGTCGACGACCTCGGTGATGACGTCCTCGAGGAACTTCTGCGTGCGATCCTGCAGGTCGTCGCCCTCGAGGATGTGCCTGCGGTCCCCGTAGATCGCCTCGCGCTGACGGTTGAGCACATCGTCGTACTTGAGCACGTTCTTGCGGATCTCGGCGTTGCGCGCCTCGACCTGGCTCTGGGCGCTGCGGATGGCCCGGCTGACGACCTTCGATTCGATGGCCAGGTCGTCCGGCACGTTGCCCCGTCCCATGAGCGACTCCGCGGCCGCGGAGTTGAACAGCCGCATGAGGTCGTCGGTGAGCGAGAGGTAGAAGCGGCTCTCGCCGGGGTCGCCCTGACGACCGGACCGGCCACGAAGCTGGTTGTCGATGCGACGCGACTCGTGGCGCTCCGTGCCGAGCACGTAGAGGCCGCCGGCCTCGACGACCTTCTCTGCCTCCTCGGCCACGAGTGCCTTGACCCGGTCGAAGACCGCGTCCCACTCCTTCTCGTACTCCTCAGGGGTCTCGATCGGGCTGAGCCCACGCTGGTTCATCTCGGCGACGGCGAGGAACTCGGCGTTGCCACCGAGCATGACGTCGGTGCCACGGCCGGCCATGTTGGTCGCCACCGTGACCTGGCCGAGCCGGCCCGCCTGAGCGACGATCGCAGCCTCTCTGGCGTGGTTCTTCGCGTTGAGCACCTCGTGCTTGACCCCGCGCTTGGCGAGCAGCTTGGAGAGGTACTCGCTCTTCTCGACGCTCGTGGTGCCGACGAGCACGGGCTGGCCCTTCTCGTGGCGCTTCACGATGTCCTCGACCACCTGAGCGAACTTGGCCTCCTCGTTCTTGTAGACGAGGTCGGACTGGTCGATGCGCAGCATCGGCTTGTTCGTCGGGATCGTGACGACGCCGAGCTTGTAGGTGCTCATGAACTCGGACGCCTCCGTCTCGGCGGTACCGGTCATGCCGGAGAGCTTGTTGTAGAGGCGGAAGTAGTTCTGCAGGGTGACGGTGGCGAGGGTCTGGTTCTCGGCCTTGACCTCAACACCCTCCTTCGCCTCGATCGCCTGGTGGATGCCCTCGTTGTACCGGCGTCCCATGAGGATGCGGCCGGTGTGCTCGTCGACGATGAGCACCTCGCCGTTCATGACGACGTAGTCCTTGTCCTTCTTGAACAGGGCGGTCGCCTTGATCGAGTTGTTGAGGAACGAGATGAGCGGGGTGTTCGCCGACTCGTAGAGGTTGTCGATGCCGAGATAGTCCTCGACCTTCTCGATGCCGGGCTCGAGCACGCCGACCGTGCGCTTCTTCTCGTCGACCTCGTAGTCGACATCCGGAACCAGCCGCTTGGCGAGGTTCGCGAACTCGGCGAACCAGCGGTTGGCCTCGCCGGAGGCCGGCCCGGAGATGATCAGCGGGGTGCGGGCCTCGTCGATGAGGATCGAGTCCACCTCGTCGACGATCGCGAAGTTGTGACCGCGCTGCACCATGTCGCTGGCCTGCCAGGCCATGTTGTCGCGCAGGTAGTCGAATCCGAACTCGTTGTTCGTGCCGTAGGTGATGTCGGCGGCGTACTGCTCACGCCGTTCCGCGGGGGTCTGCCCGGAGAGGATGACACCCGTGCTCATGCCGAGGGCGCGGAAGATGCGGCCCATCAGCTCTGACTGGTAGCTGGCGAGGTAGTCGTTGACGGTGACCACGTGCACGCCGCGGGAGGGGATGGCGTTGAGGTAGGCGGCAAGGGTGGCGACCAGGGTCTTGCCCTCCCCCGTCTTCATCTCGGCGATGTTGCCGAGGTGGAGGGCTGCGCCTCCCATGAGCTGGACGTCGAAGTGGCGCAGGCCCAGGGTGCGGACGGATGCCTCGCGCACGGCGGCGAAGGCCTCCGGCAGCAGGTCCTCGAGGGACTCCCCGTTGGAATAGCGCTCGCGGAACTCGCGGGTCTCGTTCTTGAGCTCGTCGTCGGTGAGCTCCTTGAAGTCGTCTTCGAGGTGGTTCACGGCCTGCGCATAACGCTCCAGCCGACGGAGGGTACGGCCCTCGCCGACACGCAGGACCCTTTCAAGGACGTTGGCCACTAGTCACTCCAGGTGTTTGTCAGGGCTACGGTGCAGGGCGGGCACGACGGCTCGCCTGTGACCAATTCGTAATCGTAGCAAGCCTATCCCTCGGCTTTCCTGACCATTCCGCGTCAATAGACTGCGGGCGACGGCGACGGGAGGCGCCCGCAGACGCCTCCCGTCGCCGTCGGAGCGTCATCCACGCATCTTGCGGGTCGCGGTCGCGACCTCCTGCAGCTCCTTGGCGTCGTCGTCGAGCGCGATCACGCCGTAATCCCAGCCCTTGCGCCGGTAGACCACGCTCGGGCGATCCGTCTCCGCGTCGATGAACAGATAGAAGTCGTGACCGACGAGCTCCATGTAATAGAGCGCGTCATCGACGGTCATCGGCATCGAGGCGAACACCTTCTTGCGGATGACGACGGGGCTCCACTCCTCCTCGGCCGGTTCCCCGGCATCGGCGACGACATCGATCGTTCCCGTGCGCACCTGCTCCAGCACGGAGGCGTCCGCCGGTCGGATGTCCGTGACGCTGAAGCCGCCCGCACTCGCCTCGCGGAGCGAGGTCGGGCGATGCTTGCCGCGGTGGACCTTCTGGCGGTCCTTCGCCCGACGGAGGCGCTCGATGAGCTTGTCGAGCGCGAGGTCCAGCGCGACGTACTTGTCGGATCCGCTCGACTCCGCACGCACGAGCGGGCCGGGTCCGATCAGGGTGAGCTCGACCCGATCGTCGCCGCTCGATCCGTTCTTGCCGCTGTGCCTGCTGACCTTGACCTCGAAGGCGAGCGCCTTTTCGGCGAGATGGGCTATCTTCTCGGCCTTTTCCGTCGCATAGTCGCGGAATCGATCGGTGATCCCGAGTCCCAGACCGTTGATGGAAATTTCCATGGCGTCCTCCCAGTCCCGTGAGGCGCGACGCCCGGTGGACCAGGCGATGTTCCGCGCCTCTTTTCCCCACCGTAGCCCCGTCGACCCGCCCGTGTCACGGCTTTCCGGCGCCTGTCCGCCGCATTGCCAGGTATCCATTCACGTCGGCACGCAGGTCAGGGTGGGAAGCGCCTCGGGGTCGCCGCGAGGGTGGCGGCGGCGACCACTTCCGCTCCCGCCGCACGAAGTGCTCTCGCCGCCTCAAGCAGGGTCGATCCCGTGGTGACGACGTCGTCGACGAGGAGGAAGCGGCGTCCGTCCAGCCGTCCTCTCGCGCGCATCGCATTCTCGAGGTTGTGCCACCGGTCCGCCCGGCCAAGCCGCTTCTGATCGTCACGGGCCCGGCTGCTCAGGAGTCCGGATGCCGGAGCCGGAAGTCCTGCACGGCGCAGCAGCAGCCGGACCGGATCGTAGCCGCGGCGGCGAACCGCGCGCCGACTCGACGGGATGGTGACGAGTTCGACCGGCCGCCCGGGAGGCACGTCGCTCAGCGCGAGGCCCACGGCCGCGGCGAGCGGGCGGGAGAGGGCGCGCGCGGCATCCGTCCTGCCCTCCTCCTTGACGGCGAGGATGCAGCGGCTCACCACCCCCTCGTAGCGCAGGGCGGAGACGAGGGCGGTGCCATCAGAGAGCGGCCGGCTGCGCGGCACGGGCTGCAGGTCTGCCAGGCAGGCGGCGCACAGCGTGCGCCCATCCGCTCCGCATCCCGCGCAGCTCACCGGCAGGAGGACGGCCAGGGCGTCTCGCAACGCCTCGATCGCGAGGATGCGTGCCGGGACCGTCATCCGGGAATTCTCGCCGGGTCGCGGGGTCGCGCACCACCGGAGCGGCCCGGTTGTGCGCGGGAGCAGGACGAGCCGGCTGTCGAGGAGCGGCTCGCTCAGCGCTGGACCGCGATGAGGTCGACCTTCGCCTTACCGCTCTGCCAGCTGCTGCCCCCGTAGGTCCAGATCGCCGAGTCATTGCCGAGCACGCGGAGACCCTCCTGCCCGTTGCCCCCGACGATCTCCCTGGCCGGCTTGAGCGTGCCCAGCGAGGATCGCTGACCGCCGACCGTGAACAGCTGGACATCGGACTGGCCGTCCGCCGTGGTCAGCGTGGCGACCGTCACGTCGTCGACCCAGGTGGTGCCGATGGCGATGCCCTCGTCGAGCGGAACGTCCACCACGGGGGTCCCGAGGCTCAACGGGACCTGTTTCTGGTCGGGGTCCCGGAGGATCCCGGCGACGAGCAGCCGCGGTCCCGTCGAGGTGGACAGCAGGATGGTCACCCTCGCGCCGTCGCGGGACACCTCGAGCGAGACGATGTGGGCGTCCGACGGGAGGGACGGCTTCACGTCGTGCCCGACGCCGGCCGAGTCGAAGGCCCGGATGGCATTCGGATCGTCCGTCGGGACCGACCACACGTATCCGTATTCGTCGAGCGACGGAGCGATCAGATTGTCGCGGGTGTCCACGACCGCGGCCGCCGCCGCCCTGCGCACGACCGCGACCCCTCCGGTCCCCTTGAGGGCCACGGTGTCGCCGTCGGAGGACAGCGTCGCCGCCTGCGGATCGAGGGCGACGACCTTGGAGCTGATCCCGCTGAGCGGGGCGATCCTGTTGTTGGTGGTCGCGTAGTAGCCGAACTCGCTCTTGCGCAGCACGAGGGCCAGGCTGTCGACCTTGTTGTCGGACTGCGGAGTGTCCGTTCCGAGATCGGGGATGACCAGCGGGGTCCCTGCCACCGAGATCTGCACACTCGAGATGTTCGACACCGAGCTGAGGCTCTCGGAGAGCTGGAGTTTCATGTACTCCTGGTCCCTGAGATCGACCGTCCCGGCAGACGCCTCCTTGTTCAGGTCCACCTTGGCGACCCCGGAATCCACGGTCACGATGCTCCCGTCCTCGGAGAGCTGTGTTCCGTCGGGGAACTTCGAGAACGCGACGCCCTTCAGCCAGTCGGGGGGGCCGGCGAGCAGGGCGGTCACGATCCGGGTCGCCGCGGAGGTGCCGCTCGGGAACCACCGCAGGTCGGGAATGAGGTGCTGATTGCCCGAGTCGAGGAAGTAGAGCGCGTGGGGGGCGAACACCCTCTGGAAGATCTGATCGGTGAGCACGATCCCGTCAGGCACCGCGCTGATCCGCCACTGCTTGTGCTCCTGGACGAACGAGAACGTCAGCGCGATCGACTGCGATCCCTCGCGATACACCCCCGTCGAGTCGACGGACGCGATCGTGCTGAACGAGTACTGCACGGTGCTCGGGTCCAGCTGCGTCAGCCGCGGCGCCCCCGACCGCACCTGCACGCTCTGCCGCGGATCCCACTTCGCGGCGAAGTCCTTGGCGAGGAACTGCCGTGCGACGGCGTAGCCGCCGGTCGAGGAGGTGAAGGCGGCGACAAACCCCTTGAGGATGCTCTGCTGGGTGGCACCGGCGACCGGGCCGTCGGGGTTGTACTCGAAGCTCGTATTGCCGGAGTCGCCGGTGATGGCGAGGCCCTGGTTGACCGTCCCCGCGGTCGGCACGCTCACGCAGGCCGACAGCAGGCCGACCGTCAGGACGGCGATCGCGACCAGCAGCGAGCCTCGGCGATTCCGCTCAGACATCCAGCGCCCCTTCCTGAAGCCGTGCGTCCGCCGGCGGGAGGTCGAGGGGAGAGCTCTCGATCGGGATGCCGCGCTCCCGAGGCAGGGTCAGCCGGAAACAGGTCCCCTCCCCCGGCTCCGACCAGACGTCGAGCCAGCCGTCGTGCAGGGTCGCATCCTCGAGGGAGATCGCGAGACCGAGGCCCGTGCCGCCGATGGTGCGCTGACGGGACGGATCCGCCCGCCAGAACCGGTCGAAGACCCTCGAGACGTCGCTGTCCCTCATGCCGATGCCATAGTCGCGAACCGCCAGGGCGACGGCCGTCGCGTTGCTGTCGACCATGACGACGATGGGACGCCCCTCGCCGTGCTCGATGGCGTTGCCCAGCAGGTTGCGGAGGATGCGCCGCACCCTCCTGGCGTCGATCTCCGCCTCGAAATAGCCGCCGGGGGCGACGATGCGCAGTTCGGAGCCGCGTTCGTCGGCGAGGGGTCGCATCGAGTCGACGGCGTCCTCGACCAGACGCACCAGGTTGGTCGCGTCGAGCTCGAGCTCGACGGCGCCGGCGTCGTACCTGCTCACCTCGAGCAGGTCGGCCAGCAGTACCTCGAAGCGCTGCACCTGGGTGTGCAGCAGCTCGGCCGTCCTGGCCGCGGACGGCTCGAAGCTCTCGCGCTGGTCGAACAGCACGTCGCCGGCGAGGCGGATGGTCGTGAGCGGCGTGCGCAGCTCGTGCGAGACATCCGAGACGAAGCGCTGCTGCAGCCGGGACAGCTCGGCGAGTTTGGTGATCTGCTGCTGCAGGCTGTCCGCCATGCCGTTGAACGAGCGGGCCAGGGTCGCGATGACGTCATCGCCCTTCTCGGGGATGCGCTCCTCGAGCTGACCGGCCGCGAGCTTCTCGCTCGTCTGGGCGGCCACCCTGATCGGACCGACGACCAGCCGGACGACCGTGTACATGATGGCGGCGATGAGCAGGACGAGGGCGAGACCGCCGATCACCATCGTGCGCTGCACGTAGTTGAGCGTCTGCTGCACCTGCGAGAGGTCGTAGACGAGATAGAGCTCGTAGCTGCCCGCGGAGGGAACGTTCACCTGGGAGCCGACGACCAGCGCCGGCGCGCCGTTCTCCAGGGACACCGACTGGAACTGCACGTGCTGCGGATCGCGGACGACCCTGGCGCGGAGCGCATCCGTCACGACGTCGGGGAAGTTGGTGGTCCTCGTCGACTGCATGATCTGGTCGGTCTGCTGGTCGGGGGTGCGAACCAGCTCGAATCCGGTCCCGCCCGGCGTCGTCGTCGACGGCAGGACCTTGTCCCTGATCGTCCCCGGCAGGCTGTCGAGATCCACCGTCGCCCCCTGGTCAGCGGTGGTCGGCACAGCGTCGAAGATCTCCTGCGCCAGGTTGTGCGCGCTCCTCGCCTCGTCCTGCACCTGGTTGCTCCTGGATGCGAACAGGTTGTTGCCGATGCTGATCGAGATGAAGCCCCCGATGATGAAGACCGCGATCCCGGAGGACACCACGGTGATCGCCACGGTGCGGAACTGCAGCGAGGTGCGCCAGATGCGGACGATCCGACCGGGATACGACCGCCAGTCGAGGGGCTTCATCGTCGATCGAGGTCAGCCGGTCGTGCCGGCTCGGTAGCCGACACCGCGGACGGTCATGACGATGCGGGGGTTGTCCGGGTCCTCCTCGACCTTGGCCCGCAGCCGCTGCACGTGCACGTTCACGAGCCGGGTGTCCGCCTTGTAGTGGTAGCCCCAGACCTGTTCGAGCAGCATCTCGCGCGTGAACACCTGCTGGGGTTTGAGCGCCAGGGCCAGCAGGAGCTCGAACTCGAGCGGGGTGAGGTTGATCGTGCTGTCGCCGCGCTTGACCTCGTGACCGGCCACGTCGAGCCGGAGGTCACCCACGTGCAGAACCGTGCTGGAGGCGGTGGTCGTCGGACGGAGGCGGGTGCGGATGCGCGCGACCAGCTCCTTGGGATTGAACGGCTTGACAACATAGTCGTCGGCGCCGCTCTCGAGGCCGCGCACGACGTCCGTCGCGTCGGACTTGGCGGTGAGCATGATGATCGGGACACCGGACTCCGCGCGGATCTCCGCGCAGACCTCGATCCCGTCCTTGCCCGGCAGCATGAGGTCGAGCAGCACCAGGTCGGGTGCCGCGTTGCGGAAGGCCTCCAGCGCACTGCCGCCGTCGGCGGAGAAGAACGGCTCGAAGCCCTCGGAGCGCAGGACGATGCCGATCATTTCCGCCAGGGCCGTGTCATCGTCGACAACAAGAATGCGTGCGGTCATCGTCCCGTCTTTGAATCGGCACCCCGATCTGCAGGATGCAATCGCTTTCGCCTAAGAGTAGTCGAGTGTGAAAGCATTATCGCGGCAGCATCGGCCGGGGTGGGCACCATCGAAGGGGAACACGCGTGAGTGATGACCAGCAGTGGCAGCCTCCGGGACGGACGCCGCCCGCTCCTCCGCCGTATCCGTCCGGACAGCGGCCCTCCGCCCCGCCTCCTCCGCCGGGATGGACTCCGCCGCCGAGGCCCGGGCTGATCCCGCTGCGCCCGCTCGATCTCGGCGCGATCCTCGGCGGGGCGTTCCGCGTGCTCAGGCACAATCCCCGCCCGACGCTGGGGGCGGCCCTGATCCTCCAGGGGATCACCTCCCTTCTCGGCATCGGGTTCGTCGGTCTCACCACGTTCCTGTCCCTGTCGCGCATCGGGTCGAGCACCCAGCAGGACTCCGAGACCATCACCGCCGGTGCCACGGGTCTGATCATCGTCGCGGCGCTCATCCCCGCCCTGCTGTCGGTGATCGCCTCCGCCGTGTTGCAGGGGATCGTCGTGCTCGAGGTCTCCCGCGGCGCGGTCGGAGAGAAGCTGACCTTCCGCGCCCTCTGGGCCAGGGCGCGCGGGCGGCTCGGCGCACTCATCGGCTGGGCCTTCCTGCTCGTCCTCGCCCTTGTCGTCGGCGTCGGAGCGGTCGCCGCCCTGATCGCCTTCTTCGTCGTGACGGCGGGGACGGCCGGCATCGTCATCGGGGTGCTGCTGGGCCTGCTCTGCGGTGCGGGGATCCTCGTGCTCTGTGCCTGGCTCGGCACCAAGCTGTCTCTCGTACCGAGCGCGCTGATGATCGAACGGCTGAGGCTGCCGGAGGCGATGGGACGTTCCTGGGGGCTGACCACCACGTCCTTCTGGAAGACCTTCGGCATCCAGGCGCTCGTCGGTGTGATCGTCGGCGGCGCCTCCCAGGTGGTCTCCATCCCGCTCGGCATCCTCGGCCCGATGTTCATCGGCCTGCTCGATCCCAACGGCCAGGGCGGCCCGACGACCATCGCGGTGGTCGGCGGCTTCGGCCTGCTCTCCTTCATCGTCACCGTGCTGTTCGCGGCCATCGGCTCCGTCGTGCGCTCGTCGACGACCGCCCTCATCTACATCGACCTGCGCATCCGCAGGGAGGGCCTCGACCTCGAGCTGGCGCGTTTCGTGGAGGCCCGCCAGGCGGGGGACGCGAGCGTGCCCGACCCGTTCCCGGCCGGACGCCTCGCACGACCATGAACCTCCTCGACATCCCCGTCGACCCGGATGCCGTCCAGGCCAGGCACTGGATCGTCGTCGAGCTCTCGAAGCCCGAGTATCAGGCCGCGAAGCCGACCTGGTTCGACCGGCTGTCCTCGGCCGTCTGGGACTGGCTGTCCTCGCTCCGGCTGGGCACCGACGGCGTGACCCAGGGGCCGGTGCTGGTCGTCGTCACGGTCGTCGTGCTCGCGGCGATCGTGGCCGCCTTTCTCGTCTTCGGGCGCCCGCGACTCGGCGCGACGAGCGACGCATCCGGACCGCTGTTCCGGCGGGGAGACGAGCGCCGGTCCGCGGACATCCGCCGGTCGGCGCTGGCCGCCGCCGCCAGAGCGGAGTGGACGATCGGGATCGAGGAGATGTTCCGGGCCATCGCCCGCGGCCTCGACGAGCGGACGATCGTCTCCGCGATGCCCGGCTCGACCGCTCGAGACGTCGCCGTCAAGGCCGGGGAGGCCATCCCGGCGCTCGCCGACGATCTCGCCGCGGCCGCGGTCGCCTTCGACGAGGTGCGCTACCTGGGCGGCGAAGGGACGGAGGCGGTCTTCCGGCGCCTCGAGGCGCTGGAGGCCGACACCCGATCCGAACGCCCAGAGCCCGCCGGCGCCCGCCGATGAGCTCCGTCGTCCTGACCCCCACCGTCCGACGGGCGACCCGCCGGTCGCTGTTCTGGATCCTCGCCGCCGGGTTCCTCGTGCTGCTCGCCCTCGGCGCTCTCGCCGTGAACGGCGCGTCGAAGGGAGAGGGGACGCCGTTCTCGGCGAGCAACGCGGAACCTGCCGGCAGCAAGGCGGTCGCCGCGGTGCTCGCCGACCACGGCGTGACGGTCCACGTGCCCGCGACCCTCGCCGCGGCGGCATCCGTCCTCGACGGCGCCGGTCGTTCGACGCTGTTCCTCTACGACCCGCAGGGGTATCTCGGTGCCGGTCAGCTGCGCTCTCTCGCCGGGCGGGCGGACCGGGTGGTGCTGTTCGCCCCCGCCTTCGCGCAGCTGCGCGCCCTCGCACCGGAGGTTGCGCCCGCCGGCACGACCCCGGGGAAGGCGCTGATGGCGGACTGCCCGGTCCCCGCGGTCGAACGGGCCGTCTCCGTCTCCGCGGCGGGTCTCGGCTACCGCATCGTGGAGCCCGGCGACACCACGATCGGCTGCCTCGGCACCGGCACGGATGTCTTTTCCCTGGTCCAGGTGGACCGGGCGGACGGCCGGATCGTCGTGCTCGGGACCACCGACGCCCTCCGCAACGACCGGGTGGCCGAGCGGGGCAACGCGGCCCTCGCCCTCGGCCTGCTCGGGAGCGAGAGGGACCTGGTCTGGTATCTGCCGACGATCGACGACGCGGCGATCGCCGGGGCGCCGACCATCGCCCAGCTCACCCCGGCCTGGGTGGGACCGGTCCTCGCCCTGCTGGCCGTCGTCGCGATCGCCGCGGCCGTCTGGCGGGGTCGGCGGATGGGCGCGCTGGTCGTCGAGGACCTGCCCGTCACCGTGCGGGCGAGCGAGACGATGGAGGGGCGCGCACGCCTGTACCAGAGGAGCGGGGCGCGGCTTCGTGCCCTCGACGCGCTGCGCATCGGCACGGTCGGGCGACTGGCCGCGGTCTGCGGCCTGCCGCGACTGGCGCCCCTCGAGGACGTGATCGGGGCGGTGTCGGCCGCCGCCCGGATGGATCCGGCATCCGTGCGCGCGCTTCTCGTCGAGACGGTGCCGCGCAACGATGCTGAGCTCGTGCGGCTCTCCGACGCGCTGCTCGACCTCGAACGGACGGTCACCGCGGCCGTCCGCCCCGGAAACCGGCCGGAGATCCAGGGAGAATGAAGCCATGACCGACGTCACCGAGAGTCCAGTCCCCTCCCTCCGCGACGACTTCGCGCGGGTGCGCGCCGAGGTCGGCAAGGCGGTGGTCGGCCAGGACGGCGCCGTCACCGGCCTCATCATCGCGCTGCTCGCCGGGGGCCACGTGCTGCTCGAGGGCGTTCCCGGGGTCGCGAAGACCCTGCTCGTTCGGGCCCTCAGCCGCGCGCTGCACCTGGAGACGAAGCGCCTCCAGTTCACGCCGGATCTCATGCCGGGCGACGTCACCGGCTCGCTCGTCTACGACGCGGCCTCCGGGGCCTTCGAGTTCCGGGCCGGACCCGTGTTCACCAACATCCTGCTCGCGGACGAGATCAACCGCACGCCGCCGAAGACGCAGTCCGCTCTGCTGGAGGCCATGGAGGAGCGGCAGGTGAGCGTCGACGGCGAGACCCGCCCGCTGCCCGCGCCGTTCATCGTCGCCGCCACCCAGAACCCGATCGAGTACGAGGGGACCTACTCGCTCCCCGAGGCGCAGCTCGACCGCTTCCTGCTCAAACTCGTGCTCGAGGTCCCCGAGCGCGACGACGAACTGGAGATGCTGGTCCGCAGCTCGGCCGGATTCGATCCGCACGACCTCGGTGCGGCGGGGGTCGCACCGGTGCTCGACGCGAGCCAGCTGGCCGCGGCCCGGGCGGAGGTCGGCCGGGTCGGAGCGAGCGCGGACGTCCTCGCGTACATCGTTGACCTCGCCCGCGGCACCAGGACGAGCCCCTCGGTGAAGCTCGGGGTGAGCCCGCGCGGGACGACGGCACTGCTCTCCGCGGCCAAGGCCTGGGCCTGGCTGACCGGTTTCGACGCGATCACCCCCGACCACGTGCAGGCGATGGCCCTGCCGGTCTGGCGGCATCGCATCCTGCTCCGACCGGAGGCCGAGCTGGAGGGCGTCTCGCCCGACTCGATCCTGCGCGCCGTTCTGCAGCAGGTCCGGGTCCCGATCTGATCATGGCCTGGTCCGGTCGGTTCGTGCTGCTGATCGCGCTCGGTCTGCTGCCGATCGTGGTGCTCGACGAGCCCGTGTGGCTGGTCCTCTGGCTCCTTTTCGTGGCGATCGTCGGGGTCGTCGACCTGGCCATCGCCGGGTCACCGCGGCTGGTCTCTGTGGAGCGGGACCTGCCGCCCAGGGTGCGGCTCGGCGAGACCGCTCCCTCGAGGCTGCTCCTGACCAATTCGGGTGGTCGGCGGATCCGCGGTCTGGTCAGGGATGCCTGGCAGCCCTCGACGGGCGCGTCCCCCACCCGGGCGGCGGTCGACATTCCGGCCGGCGAGCGCAGGGCGATCGTCACCACGCTCACTCCCTTCCGCCGTGGAGAGCGCCGTGCCGCCCAGGTGACCGTGCGCTCGTTCGGGCCGATGCGCCTGCTGGCGCGGCAGGCGAGCATCCGGGCTCCCGGGGCCATCAGGGTGCTGCCACCGTTCGTCGCGCGCAAGCACCTCCCGTCCCGGCTCGCGCGGCTGCGTGAGCTCGACGGACGGACGAGTCTCATGATCCGCGGGCAGGGCACGGAGTTCGACAGCCTGCGCGACTACGTCCGCGGCGACGACGTGCGCTCGATCGACTGGAGGGCCACCGCCAGGCGCACCGATCCGGCGGGAGGAGCACACCTCGTCGTGCGCACCTGGCGGCCGGAGCGGGATCGTCGCGTCGTCATCGTCATCGACAGCGGTCGCACCTCGGCGGCGAGGATCGCCGACGAGCCGCGCCTCGACACCGCCTTCGAGTCCACCCTGCTCCTCGCCGCGCTGGCCGCCGCCGCCGGGGACCACGTCGACCTCGTCGTCTACGACAGGCGGGTGCGCGGGCGGGTCCAGGGATCCGGAGGCGCCGAGCTGCTGTCCAGACTCGTCGACGTCATGGCACCGATCGAGCCGGAGCTCGTCGAGACGGACTGGGCGGGTGTGCCGGCGCTCGTCCGCTCGGTCACCGCTCACCGGGCCCTCGTCGTGCTGATGACCTCTGTCGATGCGCCCGGGGCATCGAGGGAACTGCTCGGTATGCTGCCCCAGCTCACCGGCAGGCACACGGTCGTGGTCTCCTCCGTCGCCGACCCCTCGGTCCTCGACGCGAGCCGGCGCCGGGAGAACCGCGACGAGGTCTATCTCGCGGCGGCGGCCGAGCGGGCCATGCTCGACCTGACCCGCGTCGGGGCGGCCATCCGCCGGCTCGGCGCGGAGATGGTGACGGCCGCGCCAGCGGACCTGCCACCCGCCCTCGCCGACCGCTACCTCGCTCTCAAGGCGGCCGGACGGCTCTGAGGAGGGAGGACTACTCTGGCTGCGATGACTGAAATCCGCGTGACCACGCATACCCTGTTCTCCCGTCTGGTCGCCGAGGCC
>NZ_DASWPB010000158.1:0-3201 GCF_036404185.1 Lacisediminihabitans sp.
CGACGCGGCCGCCGTGGCGAAGACGCTTCGCGCGAACGGCATCGTCGACACCGAGCCGTACCGCAAGCTCGGCCGCAACCAGCTGCGGGTCGCGACCTTCGCGGCGATCGAGCCCGACGACGTGCGCAAGCTCGTCTCCGCTATCGAGTTCGTGGTCGACGCCCTCTAACCGTCGAAGCCTGCCAGCGTCGACACCCGTAACCGTCGTCGCCCAAGGGACAACACTGCATGCTCCCGGTCGTTCGGAAGGTGCAGTGTTGTCCCTTGGGCGTGGCCTGGGGCGACGGATGCGCCGTGCAGCGGGCCGGGCATCCGTTCTGCCTGATCAAACCGAACGACTAGCGACGACGACGGGATAGCCTGGAGCCCATGAGGCTGTGGCTGAAGGACTCCGAGCGCAGGCCGGACCCGGCTCCCGTTCAGACCGACGACCGCAAGGCCGTCCTGGTCGGGCTCGCCGGGTGGTTCGTGCTGCTCGTGGTGCTGCTGGTCTTACTTGGCCCGCTTGTCGCCGCCGGTGAACTCTGGCTGCTCTGGACCGCCGTCGTCGGCCTCGTCCTCGGTCTCATCGGCCTCGTCTACACCCGCTGGCGGCAGCGCTAGTCCGTCGAGCTCCTCGTCGTCGTCGATGTGATCGTCGATGTCGTCCTCGAGGTCGTCGTCGATGTCGACCCCGTCCAGGTCGCCGCCGTGCAGCACGTCGCTGCCGAAGTCGTCCTCGTCGGCGTCGTCGTCATCGGCCTCCTCGTCGGAGTCCTCCTCGGCGCCGAGCGCATCCTGGGCCGCCCGGTAGTCGGCGAGCCGGTCCACCCACGGGATCCAGGCGGGCGAGAGCAGGGCCCCGTCGCCGGGAGTCAGCTCGGTCTCCAGCGCGCTCGGCTCCTCGCCGTCGACATGGGCGATGCTGACCGTCCAGCGCCAGCCGGGGTAACCGGCCAGCGTGGTGTCGAAATAGACCGTCACGGTGCCGTCGCCCTCGTCGATCGAGCCGGCGGGGGCACCGATCGAGGCGGCGGAGGTGATCTCGAGCAGTGCGCGGCGACCGAGTTCGAAGTCGGCGACCGTTGCTCCGGTGTCAGACATCCAGTTCGTCCGCAACCTTGCGCAGCATGGCGGCGATCGTCTTGCCGTGCTTGTTGTCGGGGTACCGGCCGCGCTTGAGGTTCGAGCCGACGCCGTCGAGCAGCTTGACCAGGTCCTCGATGATGACCGCCATGTCGTCCGCCGGCTTGCGGCTCAGCTTCACCAGGCTCGGGGGCGCCTCGAGCACGCGCACGGAGAGCGCCTGGGCACCTCGCTTGCCGTCGGCGATGCCGAACTCCAGCTTGGTTCCGGCCTTGACCGTGGTGCCGGCCGGGAGGGCAGAGGCGTGCAGGAAGACCTCTTGGCCGTCATCGGAGCTGATGAAGCCGAAGCCCTTCTCGTCGTCGTAAAACTTGACCTTGCCGGTGGGCATGGCAGTACCTCTTTCGCTTGAACTTAAGCCGTAAGCCTACGGGCAGCGGGTGCCCCTATTCTTGTGACTGTGGCAAAAGAAACCCCAGTGACCATTCATCGTAACGAACGAGTGATCGCCTATATGATCGCGGCGATCGTCGGGCTGTCCATTCTGGCGTTCCTCGCGGTCATCATCGGGACCTATTCCGGGCTGGATGCGAAGGACTTCGCGAGCGGGATCTGGCCGGCCGTGTACACCCTTCCGCTCATCGGGCTGCCCATCGGCTTCGTGCTGATCATCGTCCTCCTGGTCATCAGCGCCAGGCGGCGGGCTCGCGAGGCACGGACGGCGAGCACGTCGACAAGCAAGAGGTAACGAGCGGGGCCGGCATCGCCGCCGAAAACAGGAACGGGTGAGAGCAATGAGCAACACCCTCTCCCTGGCCACGCGTCTGAGGTCGATGACCGACGCCGAGCTGGCCGGGGCCATGCGGGACCGTGCCATCGGCGCATCCGGCCTCAAGGACTTCTTCGACCTCGCCGAGGCCTTCCTCGAACCGGCGTCGATCCAGCAGATGCTCACCCGGCTCGACCGGGAGACGCTCACCGTGCTCTCCGCGATCGCCGACCTGGGCGCTGCCGACGCGCCGACCGCCGAGGACGTGCGCGGACGGCTGGCCACGATCACCGACGCCGCGCCCGGCCTCGAGGCGATCGCCGAGCGGGCAGAGGCGGCCGCGGCCCTGCTGCTGCTCGAACCGGGGACCGAGCGGTACGTCGCCTACGACGCCGTGCGCGACCAGCTGCGGTCGTGGCCCGCCTTCGGGCTGCCGGGGCTCACCGAGCTCGCGACCGGGAACCCGCCGGCGGCGCTCGAGCCCGTGCCGGACGTCGACAGACGGTTCATCGACCGCCTGGGCGCGGAGCGGGCCTTCGCCGCCGCGACCGCGATCACCGAGCTGCTCGCCGAGGTCGAGCGCGACCCCGCCCGCGAGCTCGCCAAGGGCGGCATCGCCCTGCCGGACAGCAAACGCCTCGCGAACGCGATGGCCGTCGACCTCGGCTCCGTCGCCACCTTCCTCGCCGTCGCCGAACAGGCAGGGCTCGTCGCCCGCGAGACCGGATCCTGGATGATCACCGCGGCGGGCGGAGCCTGGCTGCTCGAGTCAACGGGCGGCCGCTGGGCCGCGCTCGCCGCCGCCTGGCTCGATCGGCTGCCCGTCGACATCCGCGACCTCCTCGGCGAGCGCAGGCACGCGCTGTGGGGCAACGGGCTGCGCGGCTACATCGACTGGCTCTACCCGGCGGGCGGCGACTGGATGGACCGCCGCGTCGCCGGCTACACCCGCGAGGCCGAGTTGCTGGGCATCACCGCCAACCAGGCGCCGACCGGCCCTGGTGTGCTGCTCTTCACCGAGGGAGTGGCCGAGGCGCAGCGGGCCATGACCGAGCTGCTGCCCGCCGAGGTGGAGCAGGTGTACCTCCAGCACGACCTCTCGGTGGTGGCGCCCGTCCCGCTCACTCCGAGGGTGGATGCCCGCCTGCGCACCCTCGCCGACGTCGAGAGCCGCGCCCTCGCCTCCAGCTACCGCATCTCCACGTCCAGCTTGAACCGGGCGATGACCGCGGGCGAGACCGCGGAGTCGATGCTCGAGTTCCTCCGCGGCATCTCGTTGACCGGCATCCCGCAGCCGCTCGACTATCTGATCGGCGAGGCATCCGCCCGGTACGGGCTCGTGCGCGTCGGCAGCCTCGACGAGCCGG
>NZ_DASWPB010000159.1:0-10157 GCF_036404185.1 Lacisediminihabitans sp.
CACCTGGTGCACGGCCAGCTCGACCTCACCGCGGCCGGAACCATCGCCGTTCAGGGCCGCTCGTCGAAGACCAACATCGCCGGTGTGTTCGCTGCGGGTGATGTCATCGATGACACCTATCGTCAGGCTGCTACTGCTGCCGCATCGGGCACCGTAGCCGCACTGGATGCCGAGCACTACCTCGCGGGTTTAGCCGAGGCCGGCGCCATCGCCGAGCTGCGTGAGGCCGAGCGCGAGATCAGCCTCGTCGAAGCCATCGCCACCCGCTGAGCGACTTTTCACCTCCATCAGAAGATTTGAGAAAAGAGAAACTATGTCAAACGCAAAGACCGTGACCGACTCGAGCTTCGACGCCGACGTCATCAACTCAGAAGACACCATCATGGTCGACTTCTGGGCCGAATGGTGTGGCCCCTGCCGCGCCGTTTCGCCCATTCTCGACCAGATCGCCGAAGAGCACTCCGACAAGATCAAGGTCGTCAAGCTCAACGTCGACGACAACCCGCAGATGGCCATGAAGTACCAGATCACGTCCATCCCGGCCATGAAGGTCTTCCGCGGCGGAGAGGTCGTCAAGACCGTCATCGGCGCCAAGCCGAAGCCGGCCCTCGAGGCCGATTTCGCCGAGTGGCTTAAGTAGGCACCAGCCAGGACCGCACCATGATGGCCCGTTCGCCTCACGGCGGACGGGCCATCGTTTTGTGTCGCCCGTCGTCGGATCAGCGATATGCCCCCGGCTGCGTCTATCCTTGAACCTCACCCTTCGGCTATCGGGAAACCCATGACACCCCACGGCATCCCCCGCGGTGACACCGCACACCCGGGATCGGGCACGAACCTCGACCCCTGGTACGACCTCTACGCCGAGCGCACGGCCGGGCTCAGCGCCTCGGAGGTCCGCGCCCTGTTCGCGGTCGCCTCCCGGCCGGAGGTCGTCTCCCTCGCCGGCGGCATGCCGTACGTCTCCGCCCTGCCCGCCGATCTCATCGCGGATGCCTTCGAGCGGATGATGCGCAACGACGGGCCGCAGGCCCTGCAATACGGCTCCGGCCAGGGCGTCCCCGCCCTCAGGGAGCACATCCTCGAGATCATGGCGCTCGAGGGGATCCGGGGCAGCGTGGACGACGTCGTCGTGACCACCGGGTCGCAGCACGCCCTCGAGCTGGTCACCAAGCTCTTCATCGATCCGGGTGATGTCGTGCTCGCGGAGGGGCCGAGCTACGTCACGGCCATCGTCGTCTTCAAGTCCTTCCAGGCGGACATCAATCACGTGCCGATGGACGAGTACGGCCTCATCCCCGAGGCGCTCAGGGAGACCATCGCCCGGTTGCGGGCCGCGGGCAAGAAGATCAAGTTCCTCTACACGGTACCCACCTTCAGTAATCCCGGCGGAGTCACCCTCACCTGGGAGCGCCGACTGGAGATCCTCGAGATCTGCCGCTCGAACGGCATCCTTGTCCTGGAAGACAACCCCTACGGGTTGCTTTACTTCGATTCCGCGCCGCCGCAGGCGATGCGTTCGGTCGAGGAGGACGGTGTCATCTACCTGGGAACGTTCTCCAAGACGCTGGCCCCGGGCTTCCGGATCGGCTGGGCACTGGCCCCGCACGCGATCAGAGAAAAACTCATCCTCGCCAACGAGGCCGCGGTGCTGTCGCCGAGCTCCTTCGGTCAGCTGATGATCTCCGAGTACCTCAACACCGCCGATTGGAAGGCGCAGATCGACACCTTCCGGGGCACGTACCGCGATCGCAGGGATGCCATGCTCGGCGCCCTGGCCGAGCATCTCCCGCAGCTGAGCTGGACGGTGCCGAACGGCGGGTTCTACGTCTGGGCGACCATGCCGGACCACCTCGACTCCAAGGCCATGCTGCCTCGCGCGGTCAAGGAGCTCGTCGCATACACGCCGGGAACGGCGTTCTACGCCGATGGCAACGGGCGCAACAACCTGCGCCTGTCCTTCTGCTATCCGACGCCGGACTTCATCCGCGAGGGCATCCGTCGCCTCTCCACCGTCATCAACGGAGAGATCGACCTCCTGAACACGTTCTCCCAGACGGCACCGCTGAAGACCGTCCCGCTCAAACAGGGGATAGCCAGCCCCCCGCCCAACATCGACTAGCCGGGCGACCGGCGAAACAGGGCTCGAGAAAGACGGCACGACAATGAACGACTTCACCCCGCGCACCGTTGTGGTCCTCGCGGGAGGGATCTCGCACGAACGCGACATCTCCCTCCGCTCCGGACGCCGCGTCGCGGACAGCCTGCAGGAACACGGCATCACGGTCATCCTCAGGGACCCGGATGCGACGCTGCTCGCCTACCTGACCGACACCCGTCCCGACGTGGTCTGGCCGGCCCTTCACGGTGCGAGCGGGGAGGACGGCGCCCTCCGCGGACTTCTCGACTTCATCGGGATCCCGTATGTCGGCTCCCGCTCGGACTCGGCACGGCTGGCCTGGGACAAGCCGACGGCCAAGGTCCTCGTCGCCCGCGCCGGCGTGTCCACCCCGCGCTCCATCGCGCTGTCGAGGGACGCCTTCCGCGAGCTCGGCGCCAGCAGCGTGCTCGACACCCTGACCGAGGAGCTCCCGGTTCCTTTGGTCGTGAAGCCCGCGCAGGGCGGTTCGGCACAGGGCGTCAGTCTCGTCGATGACAGGGCGTTGCTTCCCCGGGCCATGGTGGATGCCTACACCTACTGCGATGTTGCCCTCGTGGAGCAACGGATCGTCGGCACGGAGATCGCGGTCGGCATCATCGACAGCGGGGATGGACCGGTGGCGCTTCCCGCCGTGGAGATCCAGCCGCTCTCCGGTGTCTACAGCTTCGAGGCCAGGTACAACGCGGGGGAGACGCGCTTCTACACCCCCGCGAGGCTGAGCCCGGAGGTGAGCGCCAGGGCGGCGGAGGTCGCGCTGCAAGCCCACCGAGCCCTCGGCCTGCGTCATCTCTCCCGGGTCGATCTGATCGTCGACGGGGCCGGAACGCCCTGGTTCCTCGAGGCGAACGTGTTGCCGGGGCTCACCGAGACCTCACTGCTTCCGCAGGCGCTCGAGGCGGCCGGACACGACCTGGGCTGGGTGTACTCCGCCCTGGCCGAGGCCGCCATCCGGGAGAGCCGCGGCTAACCGAAGCCCGGCTCGTTCAGCTCCGCCAGGATGCGGTTGAGGTCGGCCACCGTCGCGAAGTCGATGACGATCGTCCCCTTGTGCGTTCCGAGGCTCACCTTGACCCTGGTGTTCAGCCGGTCTCCCAGGCGTTCGGCGATCTCGTCGAGCTGCCCTTGACGTCGCCCCGCGCTCGGCTTCGACGCCCGGACCGGTTTTGTTGTCACCTGTCCCGCGGCCGCCTCGGCCGCGCGCACCGACAGGTCCTCGTTGACGATCTTGTCCGCGAGGCGCTCCATGGTCGCCTCGTCGCCGGCGGACAGGATCGCCCTGGCGTGGCCGGCGCTGAGGACTCCGGCCGCCACCCGGGTCTGCACGGATTCCGGCAGGCGCAGCAGCCGGAGGGTGTTGGTGATCTGGGGCCGCGAACGGCCGATGCGGGTGGCCAGCTCGTCCTGGGTGATGCCGAAGTCGGCGAGCAGCTGCTGGTAAGCGGAGGCCTCCTCCAGCGGGTTGAGGTTCGCCCGATGGAGGTTCTCCAGGAGCGCGTCCCGGAGCATCGCCTCGTCGGCGGTGTTCTTCACAACGGCAGGGATGGTCGCCAGCCCGAGGCTCTTGCTGGCCCTGAGCCGGCGCTCGCCCATCACCAGCTCGTAATGCGGCTCACCCTCGGCCGCGTCGGCGATGGGACGCACGACGATCGGCTGGAGTAGACCCACCTCGCGGATCGACACGATCAGCTCGTCGAGATCGTCCTGGCCGAATTCCTTCCGCGGTTGAGCGGAGTTCGGCACGATGTCGTCGGGGGAGAGGTTCGCCAGGCGCGCGCCGGGGACCTCCATCAGCGTCACCGCGGCGGTCGTGGCCGCGGGAAAGAAGACATCGACCGGACGCGTCGGGCTGCCCTCGTCCGTCGGGATGAGGGCTCCGATCCCCCGTCCGAGTCCTGTTCTCTTCGGTCCGGCCATTACTGTGGTGCCCCTCGTCGTGCTATCTCTGCCGCCGCCTCCAGATAGGAGAGCGATCCGGGTGAACTGGCGTCGTAACTGATCACGCTCTGACCATAACTCGGCGCCTCCGAGATGCGCACCGAGCGGGGAATGAGAGTGGACAGCACCTGATCGGGAAAGTGGTCGCGGACATCCTGCGCCACCTGATTGGCGAGGTTGGTGCGCGCGTCGTACATGGTCAGCAGAATGGTCGAGACGGTGAGCACGGGGTTGAGGTGGCGCTCGATCAACTGGATGTTGCTGAGCAGCTGGCTGAGACCCTCCAGCGCGTAGTACTCGCACTGGATCGGAATGAGCACCTCCCGGGCGGCGACGAAGGCGTTGATCGTCAGTAGTCCAAGCGACGGCGGGCAGTCGATGAACACGTAGTGGAACAGCTCCTCGCTCTCGGCGAGAAACCGGTCGAGTGCCGTGCGGAGCCGCTGCTCCCTGGCGACCATCGACACCAGCTCGATCTCCGCCCCAGCGAGGTGGATGGTGGCCGGGATGCAGTACAGGGCCGCGAACTCGGGGCTCTTCTGCACGACGTCGTCCATCGCCGCGTCGTTGATGATCACGTCGTACACGCTGGCCGTCTCGGAACGGTGCTCAACACCGAGCGCCGTGGACGCGTTTCCTTGGGGATCGAGGTCGATCACGAGCACCCTGGCCCCGTTCCGGGCGAGGGCCGCGGCGAGGTTGACCGTCGTGGTGGTCTTTCCCACACCGCCCTTCTGGTTGGCCACCGTGAACACCCGCGTCTGCGACGGGAGCGGAAGGGTCTCGGCCTCCAGGGCGTGGCGGCGCCTGGTGATCTCGGAGAGCTCGCGGGCGAGCGGGGTGTCCTCGAACCGGGGGCGGGATGGGATTTCCGGCGCCGGTTCGACGGGCACGGACTCGGCGGTCGCGGGCTCAGCAGGGTCGGGCTCAGCAGGGTCGGGCTTCGTGGGGTCTGGCTCGGCCGTTGCGGTTCCCGCGGTATCGCCACCATGTGAATCGACGTCGAGGGACTCGGCGTCCCGCTCGGCCTCGTCCACGGAGATCTCGCCCCTCTCGGTGACGTCCTGGTCGATGTCGGGATGTTTCACGTGAAACCTTCTTGCTCTGGGTTGTTCGGCGGGCACGGCCCGGGACTCCATTGCTGCTGCGGCGATGCCGCTCGTCCTCCACGGGAACGATCGGCGGGGTTACGAACGGTCAATCAACTGTAGCCCGAAAGACCCGGGTGATCTCTGGCACGAGCCCCTCACCGAGCGTCAGGATCTCCACATCCGTCAGCCGCGCGCGCCTGATCACCTTCGCCGCCGACTCCAGCTCCGCCAACACCGCGGCTCCCTTCAAAAACAGGAGCTCACCACCCGAGCGAACCAGCGGAACGGTGAGCGGGATGAGCTTCGACAGGGCGCTGACCGCCCTGGCCGTCACCTGGTCCAGCCAGGGGGACAGCTTCACCTCCTCGGCCCGGGCGCGGACGACCTCGACGTTGTCCAGGCCGAGCTCTGCGGTCTCCCGGAGCAGCCAGTCCACCCGTCGCTCCATCGGCTCGATGAGGATCATCCGGACATCGGGACGGGCGATCGCCAGGACCAGGCCGGGCAGACCGGCACCACTGCCGACATCTCCCACCCGGCCGGGACGGAGCAACGGCGCCATCAACGCACAGTTGATGACGTGCCTGCTCCAGAGGCGGGGAATCTCGAGCGGGCCGATCAGCCCGAGCTCCTCGCCATGGCGCGCCAGATCCGCCGTGTATTGCCTCGCCAGTTCGAGGCGATCGCCAAAGAGGACCCCGGCCGCCGAGGGCTCGGGCTCCAGCTCCGGAACGATCTCGTCAGGCACGCGAATGTTTCACGTGAAACTACGGACGACTGATGACGGTATGGCGATCCGAGCCTTCACCCTCGGACTCCGAGGAGAATCCGCGAGCGGCGACCAGGTCGTGCACGAGCTTGCGTTCGTAGGAGGACATCGCGGGAAGCGCCGCCGATTCCGCTCCGGCTTCGAGGCGCTCCACGGCCCGATCGACGAGAAGGGCGAGCTCCGCCTCCCGCGTCTGCCGCGAACCGCCAACGTCGAGAATCAACCGCGAGAAAACGCCCGTCTTCGCCTGAACGGCGATGCGGGTCAGTTCCTGAAGAGCGTTGACCGTCTCCGGCTTGGAGAGAAGACGCAGGTTGCTGTCCTGGCTGGAGTTCACCGAGACATACGCACGCCCGTCGCGAGCGTCGATGTCGATATCGCCGTCGAGGTCGGTGATGTCGAGCAGTTCCTCGATGTAGTCGGCGGCGATGTCGCCCTCCTCCTCGAGCTGCGCGATCGACCGAACCGCAGAAGCGCCCTCTTTGGCCCCGTCGACGGGGATCGGCGTCGCGTCGACCGCCTCGGGCTGCACTTCGGGGGTCGTCTCTGCCACGGAATTTCTCTCTCTCTTGGGGTGATGACGTGCGGGCGGAAGAAAGGCGTTACTTCTTCTTCTTGTTGCGGTTCTTGACGTTCACCGGCTGCGCCCGCTGGGTCGTGATCCGCGGCGCGGCGACCCTCTCGGGCGACGCATCCTCCACGATCGTAAAGCCACCTCGTCGTTGCGCGCGTTTGGCGAGCCTGGCCTCCCTGGCCAGTGCCGCCTCGCTGCCCGGTGTCGGCAGGTTGCGGATGACCAGGAACTGCTGTCCCATCGTCCACAGGTTCGTCGTCAGCCAGTAGAACATCACGCCGAGGGGGAAGGTGAACCCGGAGAACAGAAAGACGAACGGCAGGATGTACAGGAGAACCCGCTGCTGCTTGTAGCTGGGGCTGGCCTTCATCTCCGCCGACTGGTTCTTCGACATGATCTGCAGCTGGGTGATGAACTGCGAGGCGACCATGAGGGCGACCATGACACCGGCCACCACCTTCACCGTCCCCGTCCCGGTCGAGAAGCTGTCGTGCAGCGGCGCGACGTTGAACAGCGACGCGCTACCGAACGACTTCGCGAGCGGCGCGGTCAGCAGACCGACGCCGGCCTGGTGCGTCTTGTTGAAGTTCTGGGCGCCGCTCAACACGGAGAACAGGCTGAAGAAGATCGGCATCTGGATCAGCAGCGGCAGGCACGAGCTCAGCGGGTTCGTGCCCGTCTTCTTGTAGAGCTCCATGGTCTCGCGCGACATGGCCTCACGAGAGAACTGGTCCTTCTTGCCCTTGTACTTGTCCTGGATCTTCTTCAGCTGAGGAGCGACCTCGAGCATGCGCCTCTGGCTCTTGATCTGACGGACGAAGATCGGGATCAGGGCGGCCCGGATGACCACGACCAGACCGACGATGGACAGCACCCAGGTGAACCCGGCGTCGGGATTGAGGCCGAACAACGTCCATAGTTCGTGCCAAGCGACGAGCAGCAGCTCGACGAGCCATTTGATCGGCCAGAGGATGGTACCAATGATGTCGGGCATGCTTCTAGGTCACCTTTCCGTGGCCAGTGGATACAACAAAACCAAAATGCGTGACCGCATACTTCTGGACGGCCCTCACCGGCACGTCGTCGACGCCGCCGGCGGCCCACGGATGACACCGGGCGATCCTGCGCGCACCCATCCAGCTGCCTCGCACGACGCCGTACTGCTGGATGGCCTGAAGGGCATAGGACGAACAGGAGGGATAGTAGCGACACACGTCGCCGTACAGGGGCGAGATAACCGCCCGATAGACCCGCAATATCACCACACTGAGGTTGCGGGGGAGGAGAAGGAAAAACGACAGCAGAGAGCTCACTCTCGTCTCTCGCCTCCCTTCAATACCTCGGAAATCTCAGAACGCAGAGTATCCCAGCCGACCTGCGCCGATCCTGGCAACGCCCTGATCACCACGTCGGTGCCCGCCGGCACAAATTCCAGCGCGTCACGACTCAGGGCCTTCAACCGACGACGCACGAGATTCCGCTTGACGGCGACCCCGACCGCCTTCGACACGATGAACCCGAAACGGGGCTGTTGTCCGGAGGCGCTGCGAGAGACATAGAGGATCGCGTGTTGGGTTGACATCCGACGTCCACGGCGGACGAGACGACGATAGTCATCCGCCCGGAGGATTCGGTTGGCTTTGGCCAACACGGCGGGAGGCTACGCGGAGAGTTCGGTGCGTCCCTTGCGGCGACGCGCACCCAGAATGGCGCGGCCGGCGCGGGTGCGCATCCTCAGACGGAATCCATGCACCTTGGCGCGACGCCGGTTGTTGGGCTGAAAGGTTCTTTTGCTCATGATCTGATCTCCACGTGTTGGAACTCCGCAAGGCCAGCCCAGAAAGAGCGCTCGAAGCCAGGGAAGTGAAGGTTGGCCGTATAGGCCGAAGTCAACTGATTAAAACTACGGGCTAAACCGCCCGCGGTCAAACCCTGAGCGTCGGTTCCGCATTATCCACAGTGGACGATCGGGGGCGTGGCAACGACATGCCGTCACAAACTAAGGTGGTGTGACTGCACAGACGGTGGATAACCCTGTGAGTAACCATCGAAATCCTGTAGTGAGGGGCCATGACAGACAGCGCGGATCCGACCCACAGAATCTGGCTGTCCGTCCTGTCCACCCTGCGAGCGGACGACCGGATAACCCCGCAGTTGCAGGGATTTCTCAGCCTCGTCGAGCCGAAGGGCATCATGGCGGGGACTCTGTATCTCGAGGTTCCGAACGATCTCACCCGCGGAATGCTCGAACAGCGCATCCGCATCCCCCTGCTCAACGCGATCACCGGGCTCGACGAAGACCAGGCGGTCGGCAACTTCGCCATCGTCGTCAATCCCGAGATCCAGCACGACCAGCTCAACCAGCCGAACGAGACGCACGTCGAGGCTCAGCCATACGTGGCCCAGCCCAGCCCGGAGCCGACACCCATGGAAACCTCGGGGCCGCAGGCCCCGCGCAGGGTCGATTCCCGGCTCAACCCGAAGTACAACTTCGACAACTTCGTCATCGGAGGCTCCAACCGCTTCGCCCATGCCGCCGCCGTAGCCGTGGCCGAGGCGCCGGCCAAGGCGTATAACCCGCTGTTCGTCTACGGCGACTCGGGTCTGGGCAAGACCCACCTGCTCCATGCGATCGGTCACTATGCCGAGAGCCTGTACCCCGGCATCCGGGTGAGGTATGTGAGCTCGGAGGAGTTCACCAACGACTTCATCAATTCGATCGCCAACAACCGGGCATCCGTCTTCCAATCCCGCTACCGCGAGATCGACATCCTGCTCATCGACGACATCCAGTTCCTGCAGCGGGCGGTCGAGACCCAGGAGGCCTTCTTCCACACCTTCAACACCCTGCACGACCACAACAAGCAGGTCGTCATCACGAGCGACCTCCCCCCGAAGGCCCTGACCGGATTCGAGGATCGGATGCGTTCCCGCTTCGAGTGGGGACTGATCACCGACGTGCAGGCTCCCGACCTCGAGACACGCATCGCCATCCTGCGCAAGAAGGCCCAGAGTGAGAAGCTCCAGGTGAGCGCGGAGATCCTCGAGTACATGGCCACCAAGGTCTCGTCGAACATCCGCGAACTCGAGGGGACGCTGATCCGGGTCACCGCGTTCGCGAGCCTCAATCGCACTCCGGTCGACATGGCGCTGGTCCAGACGGTGCTCAAGGATCTGATCACCCTCGACGACGACAATGTCATCGCCCCGGTCGACATCATCAATCACACCGCCGACTACTTCAAACTCTCCGTCGACGACCTCTACGGGTCCTCCCGCTCCCAGGCCGTCGCCACGGCACGCCAGATCGCCATGTATCTGTGCAGGGAGATGACCAATCTCTCCCTGCCGAAGATCGGTCAGCTGTTCGGAAATCGCGACCACACCACGGTGATGTATGCGAACAAGAAAATCAGCGAGCTCATGAAGGAGCGACGCTCGATCTACAACCAGGTCACGGAGCTGACCAGCCGGATCAAGCAGAACCACCGCTAGGGCGTGTCTCCTTATTGTTTTAGCCAGATGGAGATCGCGCGGAGCACAACACCTCCGCGGTAGACGATGGCGAGTTTGTCGTAGCGGGTAGCGATGCTGCGCCACTGCTTGAAGGTGTTGAAGGAGCGCTCG
>NZ_DASWPB010000160.1:0-5234 GCF_036404185.1 Lacisediminihabitans sp.
AAGAGCGCGAAGATGACCGTGATCGCGGCGAGGAGACTCAGGATGATCACCAGCTCCGTCTGGGTGATCTCCTTGGACTTCGCCGTGAACGTGGCGATCGTCACGAAGAGGCCGACCCCCACCACGCAGAAGATGATGGGCCTGGTGGTCGCGCGGGTGAGCTTGACGCCGGTAACCCTCGCGTTGACCAGCCAGGTGATGATGAGTGCCACCGCGCCGAGGGGCTGCACCACGAGAATGGGCGCGAGACTGAGGCTTGTCAGCTGGAAGACCACGGCGAGGCCGAGCATGAGTGTGCCGAACAGCCAGGACGGCCGGCGCAGCAGCAGCAGGATCTGGCCGAGACTGAGGGCGCCGGAGGCCGACGGAGCAGAGTACCTGTCCATCTGGGCGACCCCGCGGTGCTGCAGCTGCGCGCCGACGGCGAGGAACACCGAACCGACGAGGGCGATCGGGATGCCGATCGCGGCCAACGGGGTCAGGCTGATCTGATTGGAGATCTCGCTGAGCGCAGGCACGCCACGACCTTACTCGCTGGCACTTCGATATTCTTGGCGAATGGCCGTCCTCCCGATTCAAATCACCGGCAACCCCGTGCTTCACTCCCGTGCCGAGGAGGTGACCGAATTCGACTCGACCCTGAGCGACCTCGTCGCCGACATGTACGAGACGATGACAGAGGCCCCCGGGGTCGGTCTCGCCGCCCCGCAGGTCGGTGTCGGGCTGCGGTTGTTCGTCTACAACTGGGTGGACGACGGGGAGGTGCTCTGGCGCGGGGTCGCCATCAACCCGGAGCTGTGGATCAGCCCGCCGCCGGTCGGATCCGCGGACGAGGAGGACGAGTCGGAGGGATGCCTGTCGATCCCCGGAGAGCGGTTCCCGCTCCGCCGCGGCGAGCGGGCCATCCTCCGGGGATTCGACCTGGACCGGCGGCCCTTCGAGATCACCGCGGAGGGCTGGCTGGCGCGCATCTTCCAGCACGAATACGACCACCTCGACGGCATCCTCTACGCCGACCGCCTCGACTACCCGCACGGGAAGGCCGCGCTGAAGGCCATCCGCAAGAACGGCTGGGGCGAGCCCGGCCAGAGCTGGACCCCCGGCGTCGACGACCTGGACGCGTAGGGCCCGGCGCCGTGCGGCCGGGCGCTACTCGGCCGGTGACGTCGTCTCGAGGTTGACCCCGTGGACGCCGTTGTCGTAGCGGAGCGCCGGGAACACCGCCGAGACGGAGAAGCCGACCCCGGGAACGGAATAGGCCTTGAGGATGCCGCCGAAGAGGCCGGCCCGCTCCCGCATCTCGGTGATACCGGGACCGACGACCACCTGCGTCAGGGCGTTGAGGTCGTCTTCGAAGGTATAGGTGCGCTGCTGGGCGACTTGATTCGGGTCGAGCCCCTGCCTGCGGGCCTCCGACCGCACCCCGTCGTCGTCGACGAGCACCTGAAGTCCGCTCGCCGTCCAGGTGAAGGACACGGTCACGTTGGTGCCCTCTCCCCCGTACCGCAGCGCATTGTCGAGCGCCTCCTGGACGATGCGGATGATCGCGAGCTCCGCACCCTCCTTGAGCTCGAATCGCTCGCCCGCCTCCACGAAGTTGATCGCGAGCCCCGATTCCCGCATGACCTCGATGAGGTCGGCGACGGTGGTCAGCTGGGGCAGCTCGAACGCCTCCGCCTTACCGTCCTGGACGATCCGCATCACCCGCCGGAGATCGGCCCTCGTCGTGCGCGCCGTGTCGGCGATGGCGCTGGCGGAACGGGCCGCGGCCGCGGGGTCCGCCCCGGCGGCGTATCTCGCGCCCTCCGCCTGGCTGATGACCAGGGAGATGGAGTGGACGGCCACCTCGTGCAGCTCGCGGACGATGCGGAGGCGGCCCAGCTGCTCCTGCATCGAGATCTGGACCTCGAGCCGTTCCCGTTCGGCCTCGGTGCGAGCCAGCCGCTCCCTGCGACGGCCGCGCGCGGCCCGGAGCCACAGCACCAGGAGGATGACGACGACAACAAGCAGGATCGCGGATGCCCCGGCGAGCGCCATCGCGAGGGACTCCGCATTGCCGTGCAGCCAGGCATCCACGCGGTTCTCCCTCGGTTGTGATGTCGTCTTCTCGGGCGACGGCGGCGGTCGCGCCCCAGAAACGAGGGTATCGCCTACCGACGGTCCCCGCAGGGCCGCCGGCAGGCGACGGACGGCAGACTACTTGCCAGGCGCCTGGGGAAAGGCGTTCGCGCGGAGCACCTCGAGGCGGGCGCGATACTCCTTCTCGTCGATGTCACCCTGCGCGAAACGCTCGGCGAGGGTCGACTCCGCGGCGCGAGATCCGACGGCGCCGGCGAAACCGGGGTGGGACCAAGCGCCCCAGTGGGCGTGGCGGCGGCGGGCGAGACCGACGACGAGGGCGATCACCGCGATCCAGAACAGCGGGATGAGCAGGAACAGGAAACCGAAGCCGGCACCCCAGGGGTGAGCCCAGTGGGCCGCTACGGTCGGAGCGAGTGTGGTGAGCACAATGAATCCTTGTCTCTCGTGGGCCCCGGCGGAGCCTCTGCCGACCACTCTCGTCGCCCGCGGCATCCGGCGAATCGGCCGGACGGAGGCCGTCTGCTACTGCGCCGGGAGTACCGGGGGCGCTCCGGCTACTCCTGGTAGCCCGCCCGCACCAGGCCGGTCTCGTAGGCGATCACCACGAGCTGCACCCGGTCGCGGGCGAGGAGCTTGGCCATGATGCGGGAGACGTGCGTCTTCGCGGTCAGCGGGCTCAGGAAGAGGGCCCGGCCGATCTCGTCGTTGGTGAGGCCTTGCCCGACCAGCGCGAGCACCTCGCGCTCCCGATCGGTCAGCACCGTGAGCCGGGAGAGGTTCGGCGATTCCTTGAGCGAGCCGGCGACCCGCTCGAGCAGCCGTTTGGTCACCCCGGGCGACAGCAGGGCGTCGCCGCCCGCGACCACCCGGACCGCACGGATGAGCTCGACGGGCTCGGTGTCCTTGACCAGGAACCCGCTCGCTCCGGCGCGGATGGCCTGCGCGACGTACTCGTCGAGCTCGAAGGTGGTGACGATGACGATGTGGGTGCCGGCCAGTGCCGGATCGGCGACGATCCGCTCCGTCGCCCAGAGGCCGTCGCCGTCCGGCATCCGGATGTCCATGAGCACAACGTCCGGCCGTCGGCGGCTGACCAGCTCGACCGCCTCCGCCCCCGTGCCGGCCTCCCCCACGATCTCGAGGTCTGGCTCCGCCTCGAGCAGCGAGCGGAACCCCGCGCGGATGAGCTGTTGATCGTCGGCGATGGCGACGCGGATCATTCGGTCTCCCCCCGATGGATCGGGATGTCGGCGACGACGGTGAAGCCGCCGCCCTCCCGGGGGCCTGCGCTGAGCCGTCCGCCGAGCAGTTCCGCCCGCTCGTGCATGCCGAGCAGGCCGCGGCCGCCGGAGTCCTGCCGGATCGGGGCCGGCCCGAGACCGTTGTCGGCGATCGTCAACCGGTAGCTCCCGTCGTCCTCGTGAAGCGAGATCGTCACCCTGGTCGCCTTCGAATGCCGCACGACGTTGGTGAGCGCCTCCTGGGCGATGCGGTACAGGGCGAGCTGGGCCGCGGCGCTCGGAGCGGAGCGGATCGAGTTGTCCACCTCCACCTCGATGCCCTGGGCGGTGACGGATGCCGCGAGCCCGGCGAGGCGGGACAGGTCCGGTTCGGGAACGAGCGGTGCCGACGGATCCCTGCCCGCCTCCGCGCGGAGGATCCCGAGCACCGACCGCACCTCGTCGAGGGCGGTCTTGCTGGACTCCTTGATGCTCGCGAGCGCCTCCTTCGCCTTCTCCGGCTGCTTGTCCATGAGGTGGAGCCCCACCCCCGCCTGCACGTTGATCTGGCTGAGCGAATGGGCCAGCACGTCGTGCAGCTCCCTGGCGATGCGCACCCGCTCCGCCTGGACCTCCGACTGCTTGCGCTCTGCGCTGCGGCGGGAGACCTCCGCGAAGCGGTCCCTGCGCGTGCGGAGCCCCTCGCCGACACCGAGCACGATGAGGACCCCGAGGGTGATGGCCGCGATCCGCGGCGGCGAGAGGCCGACGTCCGTGACGATGACGAGCACCAGCGCCACCACCCAGGCGATGGCCACGGACATCCAGGCCCAGGCGCGGGCGCCGCGGACGATGGCCGAGACGATGGCGAAGGCCAGGGCGATGTACGGCGGATGGTCGGAGTCGCTGAACAGGATGATGTCCGTGGCTCCCGCGGCCGCCGTGATCGCGACCACCGGGCCGGGGAAACGACGGGCGCCGATGAGCGCCAGCGGCCCGATCAGGGCGATTCCGAGGCTCAGCAGCAGCTGTCTCGGGTCCGTCGTCTGCTCGGAGCGCACGAGCCCGTGCCCGACGTGGAAGCGGACGAAGACGGCCGGCACCTGCACGATGAAGGAGATGAGGACGGGCAGCCACAGCACCGGCCAGCGCGATCCCCGCCAGAGCGGCGCGTGATGGGCGAGGAACGAGTCGCCCCAGGGTTCCTGCCACCCCTCGTGCCGCTCGCTGGCGAAACGACCGGTGTGGGGCATGGATCGATCGTAGTTGCGAAGGCGGCGCGGGGCATCCGCCCACCGGCTGCCGTGCGGTACTCCCCGGGGAGTACCGCACGGCGCCCGCGATCAGGCCGGTTCGGACCGGACGGGGGTCTTCGTCTCCTTCGCCGGAGCGGGGAGGAAGAACGCGAGCACGAGCGGGATGGCGCTGAGAGCGAAGACCCACCAGAACGTCGTTCCGAAGGCGCCGAGTGCCTGGGCCGCCGCCGTCGCCCCGGTGAGGTAGTGCTGCAGGACCACGGCGATGACGGTCACGCCGAAGGGCGCGCCGACCCGCTGGACAATGCTGAACGCGGCGCTCCCTCGGGGGGTCTCGGCGTGGCTGAGACCGGCGAAGGCGAGGGTCATCACCGGGAGCGAGACCGCGCCGGCCCCGAAGCCCTGGAGGAACTGCCCGGCCAGCAGCAGCACGTCGCCGCCGGTGGCTCCCGCCAGCGCGAACGGCAGGATGCCGATCATGGTGAGGACGACACCTCCCGCGATGATAAAGCGGGTGTCGATGCGGCCGGCGAGCCGGCGATTGACGAGGATGAAGCACATCGTCCCGAGTCCTTGCGGGATGAGGAGCAGACCGGTGGCGAAGACCGAGTCGCCCCTGACCTGCTGGTAGAACAGCGGCAGCAGCAGCATGAGGGCGTAGAGCGAGAAGCCGCCG
>NZ_DASWPB010000161.1:0-39587 GCF_036404185.1 Lacisediminihabitans sp.
ACCCGGATGTACGCCTGAGCGCCGCAGCTGTCGCAGCGGTCGGAAGCCGTGAGCTGGTGGCTGGATTCGAGCTCGTCGAGTGCAGTCGTTTCGGGTGCGATCTGTGACATGAGATGCTCCTCCAGTTCCATGAGCGGAAAATTCGTATGTCCCTATACAAACACGGCCGTGTTACATCGGGACGACAAAAGCCGTGTATTTCGCTGAACGCGTATGCGTGCGGCTCCGGCCCGTCGCCTTTTCCTCCCCGGAGGGTGTCGTGAGAACCTCCGTCGGTTCCTCTGGTTAGGGTTGAATCCGGCCGCCGGCCCGCCCCGTGGCGGGGAGGGACCCGAGGCGGCGCAGTGAAGGAGACATCGGTGGCCAGTTCGGACTATTCGGCCAGGCATCTCTCGGTGCTCGAGGGCCTCGAGGCCGTGCGCAAACGACCGGGGATGTACATCGGCTCGACGGACTCGCGCGGGCTCATGCACTGCCTCTGGGAGATCATCGACAACTCGGTGGACGAGGCGCTCGGGGGCTACGGCAACGAGATCAGCGTGATCCTGCACTCGGATTCCAGCGTCGAGGTGCGGGACGGCGCCAGGGGGATCCCCGTCGACATCGAGCCGAAGACGGGCCTGTCCGGGGTCGAGGTGGTCTTCACCAAGCTGCACGCCGGCGGGAAGTTCGGCAGCGGCTCCTACGCAGCCTCCGGCGGTCTGCACGGGGTCGGCGCATCCGTCGTCAACGCCCTCTCCGAGCGGCTCGATGTCGAGGTCGACCGCGATGGGAAGACCTGGGCGATGTCGTTCCATCGTGGTGAGCCCGGGCTCTTTGCGGACGCGGTGGTCGACGGTGTCGCCGTGCCGAGGCCCGATGCGCCGTTCACCCCCTTCGTCTCCAACAGCGAGCTCCGCGTGGTCGGCAAGGTCGCGCGCGGGGTGACGGGAACGCGCGTGCGCTACTGGGCGGATCCCCAGATCTTCAGTCGGGGGACCACCTTCCAGACCGAGGAGCTGTTCGCGAGGGCACGGCAGACGGCCTTCCTCATCCGGGGCCTCGGTCTCGACATCACCGACGAGCGGGGCGTCGAACGCGGCGAGGAGCCCACCCGCGAGCTGTTCAGGTTCGACGGGGGGATCTCGGAGTACGTCGACTTCCTCGCGCCGGATCCCGCCCTCACGGACACCTGGCGCATGACCGGCTCCGGCACCTTCACGGAGACCGTTCCCGTGCTCGATGACAACGGGCACATGGTGGCGACGGAGCTGCAGCGCGACTGCGAGGTGGACATCGCGATGCGCTGGGGGACCGGCTACGACACGGTGTTCCGCAGCTATGTCAACATCATCGCGACCCCGAAGGGCGGCACGCATCAGGCGGGCTTCGAGGCGGGGCTGCTCAAGTTCCTGCGGGCGCAGGTCGAGCAGAACGCACGCCGGCTCAAGGTCGGGAACGACAAGCTCGAGAAGGACGACGTCCTCGCCGGCCTGACCGCCGTCCTCACCGTCCGCCTGCCCGAGCCGCAGTTCGAGGGGCAGACCAAGGAGATCCTCGGCACCCCGGCCGTTCGCTCGATCGTCGCCAACGTCGTGGCGAAGACGATGGCGGAGAAGTACGCATCGAGCAAGCGCGACGACAAGACTCAGGCCGCCCTCGTGCTCGACAAGATCGTCGCGGAGATGAAGTCCCGGGTCTCCGCACGGGCGCACAAGGAGACCCAGCGGCGCAAGAACGCCCTCGAGAACTCGTCGTTGCCCGCCAAGCTCGTCGACTGCCGCAGCTCGGACGTTGCCAACAGCGAACTGTTCATCGTCGAGGGCGATTCGGCCCTCGGAACGGCCAAGCTCGCGAGGGACAGCGAATACCAGGCCCTGCTGCCGATCCGCGGCAAGATCCTCAACGTGCAGAAGGCGTCGGTCTCCGACATGCTCTCCAACTCGGAGTGCGCCTCCATCATCCAGGTGATCGGCGCCGGATCGGGGCGCAGCTTCGATCTCGCGACGGCACGCTACGGCAAGGTCATCATCATGAGCGACGCCGACGTCGACGGTGCGCACATCCGCACGCTGCTGCTCACCCTGTTCTTCCGCTACATGCCCGACATGATCAGGGACGGCCGCATCTACGCCGCCGTGCCCCCGCTGCACCGGGTCATCGTGATGAACCCGGGGACCAAGCCGAACGAGACGATCTACACCTACTCCGAGCCGGAGCTCAACGGCGTCCTCGCGGGGCTCAAACGCAGCAACAAGCGATATCAGGATCCGATCCAGCGGTACAAGGGGCTGGGCGAGATGGATGCCGATCAGCTCGCGATCACGACGATGGACCGGCGCCACCGCACCCTGCGTCGGGTGCAGATCACGGACGCCGCGAACGCGGAACGGGTCTTCGAGCTGCTCATGGGCAACGACGTCGCCCCACGCAAGGACTTCATCATCGCCGGATCCGACGGCCTGTCGCGCGAGCGCATCGACGTCTGAGCCGAGCCGGCGGCCGGGGCGTCGATCGTCCCGGCCGGGTTCGCGGCCGCCGGAAAGACAAGGGTGGCTCACGGCGGGGATTCACCGTCTCCCCGTATCATTTGGCGGGTGTCGGAACCCTCAGCGCTTCGTGTCGAGACCACGGGTGGCAGCGTCGAGGGTGTGCTGAGGCGCGGGCTGATGATGTGGCGGGGGATCCCCTACGCGGCGCCTCCCGTCGGCGAGCTGAGGTTCCGCGCGCCTCGGCCGGCCGTCCCCTGGACGGGAGTCAGGGACGCGAGCGAGTTCGGCGCGGTCGCCCCCCAGGACCGCAACGGGCAGTTCCTCGGCCCTCCCGGTGCCGTTCCGATGTCGGAGGACTGCCTGACCCTCAACGTGATCGCCCCGCCCGACGCCGCCGATCGACCTCGACCGGTGATGGTCTTCATTCACGGCGGCGCGTACACCGTGGGATCCTCGCGCGAGGTGCGCGGGCTCGGCGAGACGCTGGTCCGCGACGGCGGCGTTCTCTTTGTCAATTTCAACTACCGCCTCGGGGCCCTCGGCTTTCTCGACTTCTCCTCGTTCTCGTCCGAAGGCCGGGTCTTCGAGAGCAATCTCGGGCCGCGCGATCAGGTTGCCGCCCTCGAATGGGTCCGCGACAACATCGCCGCCTTTGGCGGGGACCCGGGGGCCGTCACGCTCTTTGGAGAGTCGGCGGGGGCAAACGCCGTGACGACGCTCATGACCGTTCCTCGGGCGCGAGGGCTGTTCGCCCGCGCGATCGCCCAGAGCTCGCCGGCCAACGCGGTCTATCCCCCGGAGGTGACGGCGGGCTGGGCCCGCGAGTACCTCGAACTGCTCAGCGAGGAGGTCGACGATTCGAGCACCGACAGCACCAGTGCGGAGGAGGCCGCGGGTCTCCTGGTGACCGCCGGTGTCGACGACCTGGTGAAGGCGACGACCCGGATGCAGCTGCGGACACCCGATCGAGCACCGGGCACGATGAGCCTTTGCCCCGTCATCGATGGCGACTTCCTGCCGGAGCGGCCGCTCGACGCCTTCAAGGCGGGCCGTGCGCATCCGATTCCGCTCATCATCGGCACCAACGACCGGGAGGGCTCGCTGTTCACCGGCAGGCTGGACATCCTCGCCACCACGCCGCCGCGCATCCGCGCCATCTTCGCGAAGACCAAGAAGAGGGCCCGCAAGGCGCTCAAGGCGCAGTACCCGGGCCTGCCGGCCAAGCGCCCCGCGGCGGACTTCGGCGGCGACTACGCGTTCTGGTATCCCACCGTGAAGGTCGCCGAACGGCATTCCCGGTTCGCCCCCGTCTACTTCTACCGCTTCGACGCGGCGCCGCGACTGGTGAGGCTACTCGGCTTCGACGCGACCCACGGGCTGGAGCTGTTCGCCCTCTTCGACCGGATGGACGGCGCCTTCGGGAGGGCGATGGGAGCGCTCGGCGGTCGGGCCGCCTTCAAGCGCGCCGGGACAAGGATGCGTCGCCACTGGCTCCGTTTCGCCATCGACGGCACGGTCGACGAGTCCTGGCCGCGCTACGCGCATCGTGGCAGGAGGACCCTCATCATCGACGCGGTCGACCGGGTCGAGGAGGACCCGCGCCGGGAACGCCGGAAGGCCTGGCAGGAGTTCGTGCCTCACGTCTGAGGGCGGCTCCGTGGACGGACGACGAGCAGGCGGTAGAGCACTCCGACCGCGACGACGCCGACCCCGACGAGGATGCTCGGAAGGGGAAGGGTGAGGATCAGCACCAGACAGAAGGCCACGCCCGCCGCCTGGACGGCCCTCGGATACCTGCGCCGCTCTGGCCCCTGCGTGAAGGCGGCCACGTTGGCGATGAAGTAGTAGACGAGGACGCCGAAGGAGGAGAAGCCGATCGCCCCGCGCAGGTCGACCGTCAGCACGAGCAGGCACACGACGATCGCGAGGGCGACCTCGGCCCGATGGGGAACGGCGAACCTCGGATGGACGGCGGCCAGCCAGCGCGGAAGGTCGCCCTCCCTCGCCATGGCGAGGGAGGTCCGTCCGATCCCCGCGATGAGGCCGAGTAATGCCCCGAGCGAGGCGGCGGCGGCCCCGACCCGGACGATCGGCGCCGCCCAGTCCCATCCACCGGCCGCGACGACGTCGGCGAGCGGGGCGCTCGAGGCGGCGATCCCGCTCGCGCCGAGCGTGCGGAGCATCGTCACCGCGACGATCGCATAGACGACCACCGTGATGCCGAGGGCGATCGTGATGGCCAGGGGGATGGTCCTCGCCGGGTCCTTCACCTCCTCGCCCATGGTCGCGATCCGCGCGTATCCCGCGAAGGCGAAGAACAGGAGTCCCGCCGACTGCAGGATCCCGTACCAGCCGTGGGCGAGCAGGTCGCCCGGCTGCCAGCCACCGGTGCGGCATAGGCGGCGAAGGTGAGCGCCATCGCGGCGCAGCTCGCCACCTTGCCGATGACGAAGTTCCACCCGGCGATGAAGCCCCACCACGCCCCGAGCTGTCTCCTGCCGTAGAGGTAGGTGCCCCCGGACAAGGGATAGGTCGCCGCGAGCTGGGCGGAGGAGGTCGCATTGCAGAACGCGACCACCGCCGCGACCACGAGGCCGAGCAGCAGCCCGGTCCCCGCCGCCTGTGCGGCGGGGATGAAGGCGACGAAGACGCCGGCACCGATCATCGAGCCGAGGCCGATGAAGACCGCGTCGGCGAGTCCGAGGCGCCTGGCCAGGCGCGGCTGTGTGGTCATCCGCGCATTGTAGGGGGAGCAGGTGGCCGGCCGGCAAACCTGCCCGGCGTTGTCGCCCGTCCCTACAGGGCAGCGCCGATCGACCCGATCACGGTCTCCAGCGGGGTGCCGGACGCATCCCGCTTCGCCACCGCCTCCGGAAGCTGCCGGACGGCGCCATCCGGTCCCACCGCGAGCGCCGGAGCCGGGCCGGCCCAGGCGACGGCGAGCAGGTTCTCGCCCTTGAGGAAGGTGTGCGCACGCACGCCTCCCGTCGCCCGTCCCTTGCCGGGGAACTCGGAGAATCGGGAGACCTTCGCCCGACCGGGATCCGCCCCCGCGATCGTCGCCGTGCTCGTCGACACGGTCGCGACGACGTTGTCGGCGCGCGGATCGAGGGAGCCGAAGAAGACGACCTGGGCCGCGGCACCCAGGTTGATGCCCGCCATGCCCGCCGCCGACCGGCCCTGGGGACGCACCGCGGCGGCCGGGAAGTGCAGCAGCTGGGCGTCGGAGCTGACGAAGAGGAGCTCCTGGTCGTCGCCGCCCTGGCTCGCTCCGACGAGCCGGTCGCCCGGCTTGAGCGCGATCACCTCGAAGTCGGGCTTCGCCGGAAAGTCGCCAGGCGCCAGCCGTTTGACGACGCCGCGCTGGGTGCCGAGGGCGATCGGATCGCCGGAGTCCAGCGAGACGAGGGCGAGCACCCGCTCCTTGGCCGAGTCGAGCGCGAGGTAGTCCGAGATCTTCACGCCCGCGGCGAGCTGGATCGAGTTCTCGGGGACGACCGGAAGATCGACGGGGGAGAGCCGGATGAGCCGGCCGAGGCTGGTGATGGCGCCGATCTCGGTGCGGCTGGTGGTCACGAGGGAGGAGAGGATCGCGTCGTGTTTGCTGCGCCTGGTCACCCTGGCCGGCGCATCCGGCGAGCTCTCCGTGACATCCACCCGGATGGCGCGGCCCGTCGTCGACAGCAGGACGCGGCAGGGGGTGTCGGCGATCTCCAGCACCGGGGCGGCACCGCGGGACCGGGACGAGGAGGCCGTGGCGATGCTCGGCCGCGCCTCCGTGAGCAGGGTGCGCCGCGGGGTGCCGAAGCGCTCGGCCACCTCCTCCAGCTCGTCGGAGACCAGCAGGCGAACCCGGTGCGGCACCGCAAGCAGGGCCTCCAGCTCGTCGATCTCCGCGCGGAGCTGATCTCGCTCCGCTTCCAGCTCGATCCGGCTGAACCGGGTCAGCCGGCGCAGCCGCAGCTCGAGGATGTACTCGGCCTGCACCTGGCTGAGGTCGAAGACGTCGATGAGCCTGGTTCGTGCCTGCTCGGAGTCGTCGCTCGTGCGGATCACCTGGATGACCTCGTCGATGTCGAGGATCGCGATCAGCAGGCCCTCGACCAGATGCAGCCGCTCCCGCTTCCTGGCAAGACGGAATCGGCTGCGGCGGGTCACCACGGAGATGCGGTGGTCGATGTAGACCTGGAGCAGCTCGCGCAGGCCGAGGGTCTTCGGGCCGCCGTCGACGAGGGCGACGTTGTTGATGTTGAAGGCGTCCTCGAGCGGCGTGTGGCGGTAGAGCTGCTCGAGCACGGCATCCGGGCTGAAACCGGTCTTGATGCCGACGACGAGGCGGGTCCCGTTCGCGCGGTCGGTGAGGTCGGTGACGTCGGAGATGCCGTTCAGCTTCTTCGAGTTGACACCGTCCTTGATCTTCTCGATGACCTTCTCCGCGCCCACCATGAAGGGGAGCTCGGTGATGACGAGACCGACCTTGCGCGCGGTGATGTTCTCCACCGAGACGCGCGCGCGGGTGCGGAAGGCTCCCCTGCCGGTCTCATAGGCTTCGCGGACGCCGGCAAGACCGATGATCGTGCCCCCCGTTGGCAGGTCCGGTCCGGGAATGAACGACATCAGGTCGTCCAGCGAGGCATCCGGATTCTCGATGAGATGGCGGGCCGCCCCGACGACCTCGATGAGGTTGTGCGGAGCCATGTTCGTCGCCATCCCGACGGCGATGCCGCTCGCGCCGTTGACAAGCAGGTTGGGGAAGGCGGAGGGGAGTACCTCCGGCTGCACGAGCTGGTTGTCATAGTTGGGGACGAAGTCGACGACGTCCTCGTCGAGGTCCTCCGTCATGGCGGTGGCGGCGGGGGCGAGGCGGGCCTCCGTGTAGCGGGCCGCGGCCGGGCCGTCGTCGAGCGTGCCGAAGTTGCCGTGGCCGTCGATGAGGGGGACCCGCATGATGAACGGCTGGGCGAGGCGCACCATGGCGTCGTAGATGGAGGCGTCGCCGTGGGGGTGCAGCTTGCCCATCACCTCGCCGGTCACCCTGGCGGACTTGACGTGACCGCGGTCCGGTCGCAGCCCCATCTCGGTCATCTGGTAGAGGATGCGCCGCTGGACGGGCTTGAGCCCGTCTCTGGCGTCGGGCAGCGCCCTGGAGTAGATGACCGAGTAGGCGTACTCGAGGAACGAACCCTCCATTTCGGCGGAGACATCGACGGTGTCGATCCGCTCGCCTGGGGTCTGCGCTGTAGGGATTTCGGGAGTAGTCATAGGATTGCCCCCATGCTACCGGCCACCAAAACACACCGGTTCAGCCTTGCCGATGTCGTGCCAAGTTCGCTGAAGTCGGTCGTGGGAGCGGCGAATCGGTTGACCCTTCCCCCCGCCGACAAGGTGGTTCTGGTGCTCGCCGACGGCCTGGGGGCGACGGCGCTGCGCGCGGCCGCCGGCCACGCCAGGTTCCTCGCACCGCTGTCCACCCCGGCCGCGGCCATCGGGTCGAGGTTCCCGACCACCACCGCCTCCGCCCTCGCGACCCTCACGACGGGGGAGCCCCCCGGCATCCACGGGCTCGTCGGCTATTCGGTGCTCGACCCCGCCGGCGACCGGGTGGTCAATCAGCTGAGCGGCTGGGACGACCGCCTCGACCCGGCGACCTGGCAGCGCGTGCCGACGCTGTTCGAGCGGGCGGGGGCGGAGGGCATCCCCACCTTCGCCGTCGGCACCGAGCGGTATCGCGACTCCGGGTTCACGGCCGCGGTGCTCCGTGGAGCGCAGTACCGGGCGGGGGCGACCATCGTCGACCGTTTCGCGGAGGCACGGCGCATCCTGGATGAGATCGACCGCGGTCTGATCTACCTCTACGTGCCGGAGCTCGACCAGGCGGGACACGCGCACGGCTCGCGCTCCGCCGCCTGGACGACCGCCCTGGAGTCCTTCGACGCCGCCGTGGCGGCCTTCGCCGCCGAACTCGGCGCCGGCGAGGGGATGCTGCTCACCGCCGACCACGGCGTGCTCGACGTGCCCGAGACCTCGCATGTGCTCTTCGACACCGCACCCGGACTGGTCGACGGCATCAGGTTCGTCGCGGGGGAGCCACGGGCCCTGCAACTGCATTTCGAGCCGGACGCGAGCCCCGAGCACCGTGCCAGGGTTCTCGACCGCTGGCGGGAGACGGAGGGGGATCGTTCCTGGGTCGTTGGGCGTGACGAGGCCATCGAGTCCGGATGGTTCGGCCCCGTCGTCGACGACGAGGTGGTCCCGCGCATCGGCGACATCATCGTGGCGGCGCGCAAGGGCATCGCCTATTACGACTCGCGGGTGCTCTCCCGCAGCGGCAGGTCGATGGTCGGCCAGCACGGCTCCTGGTCGCCGGAGGAGACGACGGTGCCCCTGCTCCGATTCGGCGCCTTCGCCTAGAGCCCGCTCGCGCCGCTGCCCACCCATCCCAGTTGTTCACCGGGAAACGCCTTGGGTGTCTGGTCCTCCTGGTAACGCGGATTCGCCTTCCCATCCGGCGAGACCGGCGCATGCGGGTCCATCCTGGCGATCCGGCGCTGCCGGAGCCCGACGAGGAGAAGGAGGACGCCGCCGACCAGGCAGACGGCTCCGAGAAGCGTCAGCAGGATGCCGATTCCGCCCTCTCCCGAGACCAGCAGCAGGATCCCATTGGGGATCAGCACCCAGGAGGCGAGAATCACGACGACGGAGGCGGCGACGAGGCCGGCGCCGAGGATCAGCCGGCGACGTCTCCGCTCGTCGTCCCTGATCGCCATGGCGAGAATTGCTCGATCGGTCATCATGACAGGAGCATATCGCCCCGGATATCCGCCGTCGAGAGCCCGGCGCATCCGATCTCAAGGAGATTTCGCGATGAACGAGGATCTGGCCCCGTCACCGGCGGTCGAGCGGCCGAATCTCCTTGAGATCGGACGAGAAGACGGGACGAGAAGGCGGGCGGGCAGAGGAGAAGGGGGGCGGGCTACAGGTCGTCGTCGCTGCGGGCACCGAAGACGATCTCGTCCCAGCTGGGCATCGTGGTCCGGCCCTTCTTGCCCGCGGGTTTCGGTGCGAAGGCCGATGGCTGCGGCGCGGTGTCGCCCCGGGCGTCTTCGTCGTCGCCGCCGAAGTCCAGTGGCACGTCCACGAGCCGGATCGACCCGGTCGACGGATGCGCCGCCATGGATTCATCGTCGTCGAAGTTCGCCGACTCGCGCTCGCCCCGTCTGCGGCGCAGCGCCTCGAGCAGATCGGCTGTCTGATTGGACTCGACGTCCTCCGCCGCCGGGGCGCGGTTGATCGCCGCGTCGGAGACCGCCGTCGGGGCGTCGTCGAGCCGTCCGTACGGCACGGAGTCGGGACGGGACCCATCCGACCGGTCGAGCTCGTCGTCGCTGAACGCGCCGCTGTCGAAGCGTGACTGGTCCGGCAGGCGTTCCTCGTCGCCCACCGCGCGCAGGCGGGGGATCAGCGCGCCGTTCGGGTCGCCCTGCTGCGAGAGGGTGATGGCCTCGCTGTTCAGCGGGGACAGCGCCGACTTCTTGGGGTCGAAGCTCCAGCGCGCGTCGTGATCGATCTGCTCCGCGGTGAACGCGAGCTTCACGATCCAGCCGCCGCCGACCTCTTTCCAGCTCGCCCAGCGCTCATTGATGGCGCCGAGGTCGTAGAGACGCTCCCGGATGACGGTGCCGAAGGTCGAGCCCCCGCCGAGCGGATCGCGCTCCTCGGCGGTGTGAACGGGGACCGCCAGCGCGGAGCCGACCACGAACTCCCGCTCGGCGAGCACGGGTCCCTCGAACTTCTGGATGTAGTCGAGCGGAACGCCCGTGATGGAGGCGACGTCCTGCGCGGACATGCCCGAACGGATGTGTGCCTGGATGTCCTTCGGCGCAAGCTTCTTGCCCACCGCGGGATCCGGGATGGCCTGACGGAGCTTTGCCTGCAAAACCTCGTCGATTGCCACGCGGTAACGGGTGCCGTCGTCAGACGCAACCAGGAGTGCGCCGTTCTCCACTCCGATAACTCTCAGGTCTTGCATGCTGAACGCCTCTCGCGGTCATGAATGTCCTTAGGGTGTCATGCATTCGACCCATATCGCGGGAATATCCCGGGCGTGCCGCAAGTTGCACAGACGTCGGATTCACGGCCGGTTTGCAGTGGTTTGCTATTCGCACACTATTGATGCAAACTATGGCCGCCGATTGAGACCAATTGACGCAAAAAGAAGTGGATGGGCATGGCAACCGACTACGACGCACCTCGTAAGACCGACGACGACTCCGAGTCGATCGAGGCCCTTAAAGAGCGTGTTCCCGACAAGATGTCGGGTGTTGTCGATGTCGACGATGCCGACAACCCGGGCGGTTTCGAACTGCCGGGTGCCGACCTCTCCGATCTCGACCTCGACGTCGTCGTCCTGCCGCCGCAGGCCGACGAGTTCACCTGTGTGAGCTGCTTCCTCGTCAAGCACCGTTCCCAGCTCGATCATGAGGAGAAGCTCGGGCCGATCTGCCAGGAGTGCGCGGCCTAAGCGTCTACCGGAGCGCCGGGGTCGCTCCAGCGGTTGTGAATCATCCTCGTAGCCGAGTATCTTCTAGGTGTCAGCGCCGACCTGGAGAAAGAACGGCCCCATGCATTCGACCACTGCTCGACCCCGTGTCACCCTGTTGGCCGGGGGCGCCTGCCTCATCGTCGCTGGTGCGACGTTGCTGGCTGTCGCGGTAGGCGTCAGGCCTTTCCCGACGGTGGGCCTGTCCGTCGCCTCTGCCGTCCTCCTCCTCGCCGCGGCATGCATTCTGGCTCTCGGTGTGGGCGGCGAGCCCGGCATCGCGGGCGCCTCGCGGATCGGTCGGGCCGCCCTGATCGTGTTCGGTGCTCGCGACCTCGTCGGTCTGATCGTCGATGCGATCCCGATCGGGCCGGATGCGTATCCGCTCGCAATCGCCGTGACCTCGGCGCTGTCGGTGGTCTTCGCGGTAGCCGCGCTCGTGGCCGGTGTGTTCGTCGCGCGAGCCGGGATCCTCCGGGGACCGGCACGCTGGGCGCTGCTCGTGGTGGCGGTCTGTCATGCGATCATCGCGGCGTTGATGCTATCCGGCACCATCGAGGTCGCCTGGTTCCTCGTGGCGGCCCGGGCGGACATCGTGCTTCCCGGACTGTTCCTCCTGCTCGGAGTCGTCTACCTGTCCCTGGGTCTGGCCTGGCTTCCGAGGCGGGTCTCCGCCGTACGTCGCTGAGTCACGCGGCGCGATGGGCCTAGGCGCTCAGGGCCGCCCGGGCGGCGGAGAGGGCGTCGACCATCTGCCGGGGGTGGCGGGTGGAGACGAGCCAGTACGGCGTCGGGTCCTGGGCATCGAGCACGTCGACCCTGACGACCGGTGACACCCAGCCACGGATCGTCAGCCAGGCCCTGGCATCGAGGCGCGGCCCGCGTTCGAGCCTGGCCTCTTCGCCCTCGAAGGCCTCGACCTCTCCGACGAACTCCAGCGGCAGTCGAGCGCGGCCGGCCGCGAACTGGGTCGCGGAGACCTCGATGGTCGGCGCGGTCACGACGAGGAAGACGACGATCCCCGCGTAGAGGACGACGGCGACGATGATCCCCGCGGTGAGATTGATCGGCAGGAACACCAGCAGCGCCGCCGGGATCACCAGGGCCGTGGAGATGAATACCCAGGCGGAGGCCCAGAGGCGTTCGTGGTAGAAGGTCATAGGACTATTGGACCAGACTTTGGCTCCGGCGACTCGCACGGCCGGTCGGCGGTTCTGCACTACCCTCGTCACGTGGCAGAAAGCGTTGAAGTCCTTATTGTTGCCGACCGGATTCCGGCCTACGCGCATCCGGGAGACGCCGGAGCGGACCTCTCGGCGGCGGAGGCCGTCGAATTGGCGCCCGGTCAGCGGGCGACCGTCGGAACGGGTGTGTCGATAGCGCTGCCGGACGGGTACGTCGCCTTCGTCGTTCCCCGTAGCGGCCTCGCCGCCCGCCACGGCATCACCATCGTGAACAGCCCGGGGACGGTGGATGCCGGCTACCGGGGCGAGATCCGGGTCACCCTCCTGAACACGGATGCGTTGGTGCCGTATTCTGTCGCCGTCGGCGATCGGATCGCGCAGATCGTCATCATGCCGGTGACGCGTGCCCGGTTCGTTCCCGTCGAGGTGCTTCCGGGCAGTCACAGGGGCGGATCGGGATTCGGTTCGACCGGGTACAACGAACAGGGAGATCGCGCGTGAGCGACATCATTTCATCCGACGGCTCAGAGGAGCCGGAGCAGGTCAAATCGGCACCCGCCGATCGGGCGACCGAGGGCCCGCTCGACGAGTCGGAGGCCAACGCCGTGCGGCCGTACGTCGACCTCGGCGGGGTGAAGGTGCTTCCGCGCGACGGCCTGCAGCTCCGCCTCGAGGTCGAGGAGGGCAGCCAGCGGGTCGTCGCCGTCGGGCTCGACTATGCCGGCTCGACCCTCCAGGTCCAGCCGTTCGCCGCTCCCCGCAGCTCCGGGCTGTGGCACGAGATCCGGGAGCAGATCGCCGACCAGATCGCCAAGCAGGGCGGGACGACGAAGCTCGTCGACGGACCGTTCGGCCCGGAGCTGCTCGCGGAGATCCCGGCCGCGGTGGCCGGCCAGCCGGGATCGACCCGTCTTGCGCGTTTCATCGGCGTCGACGGACCGCGCTGGTTCCTGCGCGGCGTGATCGCCGGAGAGGGAGCAGTCAACCCGGAGGCGGCGGAGAAGATCGAGGAGCTGTTCCGGAGCGTCGTCGTCGTCCGTGGCAAGACCCCCATGCCGCCGCGCGACCTGATTCCGCTGCACATGCCGAAGACCGCGGCCGAGCCGGGGCCGACAGCGCTCTGATGTCCGAGCAGCAGGAACCGGAGCCGCTGGACGCCGACCGCGGGGACGAACGTCCGTCGCCGAGCTTCAGCCAGAGCTTCGGCGAGGCGATGCGGAGGACCGGGCTCGGCCAGGTGAGGCCGGGGGAGGTCCCGACCGGCAGGTCACTGCTCGCGGCCATCGGCGGGGTGCGGGGGCTGATCGAGTCCATCGTCCCCGGCCTCGGCTTCCTGGTGATCTACAGCCTCACGAAGAGCCTGCCGCTCTCCGTGCTCATTCCCCTTGCGCTCGCCCTGCTCTTCGTCGTCGTCCGCCTGGTGACGAGGACCCCCATCACCCAAGCCTTCGCCGGCATCGCCGGCATCGCCATCTCGGCGGTGCTCGCCCTGATCACCGGCAAGCCGGAGGACAACTTCCTGCCGGGGATCGTCATCAACCTGGTGAGCCTCGCGGTGCTCCTGCTCAGCGTCGTCGTGCGCTGGCCGCTCATCGGGATCGTCGTCGGATTCCTCACCAACGAGGGGACGCAGTGGCGGCAGGACAGGGCGAAGCGCCGGGTGCTGTATCTGGCGACCTGGTTGTGGTGCGGCCTGTTCGCCCTGCGGCTGGTCGTCGAGGTCCCGCTCTACCTGTCCCATCGGGCCGAATGGCTGGCCGGCACGAAGCTGCTGCTCGGGGTACCGCTCTATGCGGCGATGCTGTGGGTGACCTGGCTCCTTGTTCGGGCGGTCTACGGCCGACTCGACGGCGAGAGGGCCGCCTGAGGGCGCATCCGCGCGGTCGCCGTCCCGTGGCCGGCTGATGGTATATTTATCTCGATGTCGAGATACTTTTCGACGGGAACGTAGGCTCCGGTCCGATGCCGGAGAATTAGGCTTGCCTTGCTGGCAACCGATCCGGTCGACGGTCAGGATGGCAGCGGACAGGCAGCCCGATCAGAGGGCTGAGCTCAGTGAGGGAGACGCGCAATGTCGCAGGTCAACAGCTTCGATTCGAGGGACACCCTGAGGGTCGGCACTGCCGAGTACGAGGTGTTCCGCATCGACAGGGTCGCCGGTCACGAGCGCCTCCCGTTCAGCCTCAAGGTCCTGCTCGAGAACCTGCTCCGCACGGAGGACGGCGCGAACGTCACGAGGTCGCAGATCGAGGCCCTCGGCTCCTGGGTGCCTACCGCGGAGCCGGACACCGAGATCCAGTTCACGCCGGGACGGGTCGTCATGCAGGACTTCACCGGCGTGCCGTGCATCGTCGATCTCGCCACCATGCGCGAGGCCGTTGCGAGCCTCGGCGGGGACCCGAAGAAGATCAACCCTCTCGCCCCTGCCGAGATGGTCATCGACCACTCGGTCATCGCCGACCTCTTCGGAACGCCCAACGCCTTCGAGCGCAACGTCGACATCGAGTACGAGCGCAACGGAGAGCGCTATCAGTTCCTCCGCTGGGGCCAGACGGCGTTCGACGACTTCAAGGTGGTCCCGCCGGGAACCGGCATCGTGCACCAGGTGAACATCGAGTACCTGGCCAGGGTCACGATGACCCGCACGGTGGACGGGGTGCTGCAGGCCTATCCGGACACCTGCGTCGGCACCGACTCCCACACGACCATGGTCAACGGCCTCGGGGTGCTCGGCTGGGGTGTCGGCGGCATCGAGGCGGAGGCGGCCATGCTCGGCCAGCCCGTCTCCATGCTCATCCCCAAGGTCGTCGGCTTCAAGCTCTCCGGCTCCATCCCCACCGGTGTCACGGCGACGGACGTCGTGCTCACCATCACCCAGATGCTGCGGAAGCACGGCGTGGTCGGGAAGTTCGTCGAGTTCTATGGCGAGGGCGTCGCTGAGGTGCCGCTGGCCAATCGCGCGACCATCGGGAACATGAGCCCCGAGTTCGGTTCGACGGCTGCGATGTTCCCGATCGATCAGGTCACCCTCGACTACCTGCGCCTGACCGGCCGCAGCGAGGAGCAGGTGGCGCTCGTCGAGGCCTACTCCAAGCTCCAGAAGCTGTGGCACGACCCGGCCGTCGAGCCGGTGTTCAGCGAGTACCTCGAGCTCGACCTCGGCACCGTCGTCCCGTCGATCGCCGGCCCGAAGCGCCCGCAGGACCGGGTCGAGCTCAGCTCGGCGAAGAGCCAGTTCGAGAAGGATCTCGGCGACTACGCCGTCGCCGACCACTCGAAGGTCGACGCCTCGCTCGAGGGGACCTTCCCCGCCTCCGACCCGATCGGGTTCACGCCCCAGGACGAGGAGACCGCGCATCAGCACGCCGACTCCGAGGTGAGCCACCAGCACGAGTCCGCCGCCTTCGCGAGCCACGCCCCGACAACGGTCTCCAGGCCGTCGGAGGTCACCCTGCACAACGGGGACCACTTCACCCTCGACCACGGCGCCGTCGCGATCGCGGCCATCACCTCGTGCACCAACACCTCCAACCCCTCGGTGATGCTCGCGGCCGGGCTCCTCGCCCGCAACGCGAGCAGGAAGGGCCTCACCTCGAAGCCGTGGGTCAAGACGACGCTCGCACCGGGCTCCAAGGTCGTCACCGACTACTACGAGAAGGCCGGACTGAACGGCTACCTCGAGGACCTCGGCTTCTACCTGGTCGGCTACGGCTGCACGACCTGCATCGGCAACTCCGGACCGCTCGAGGACGAGATCTCCCAGGCCGTCCAGGACAACGACCTCGCCGTCACCGCGGTCCTCTCCGGCAACCGCAACTTCGAGGGCCGCATCAACCCCGACGTCAAGATGAACTACCTCGCGAGCCCGCCGCTCGTCATCGCCTACGCGCTGGCCGGATCGATGAACTTCGACTTCGAGGTGGATGCGCTCGGCACGGACACCGAGGGCAACGACGTGTTCCTCAGGGACATCTGGCCGGATGCCGCCGAGGTGCAGGCGACGATCGACAGCTCGATCTCCACGGACATGTTCACCCACGAGTACGCCGGCGTCTTCGACGGCGACGAGCGCTGGCGCTCACTGCCCACCCCGACCGGGTCCACCTTCGAGTGGGACGCCGAGTCCACCTATGTTCGCAAGCCCCCGTACTTCGATGGCCTGACGATGGAGACGACCCCGGTCGGCGACATCGTCGGGGCCAGGGTGCTCGCCACGCTCGGTGACTCGGTGACGACGGACCACATCAGCCCAGCCGGAAACATCAAGGCGGACAGCCCGGCCGGTCGGTACCTCGACGAGCACGGCATCGACCGCAAGGACTACAACTCCTACGGCTCCAGGCGCGGCAACCACGAGGTCATGATCCGGGGCACCTTCGCGAACATCCGGCTCAGGAACCGGCTGCTCGCGGACCTCAACGACGGCAACGGGGTCGAGGGCGGCTACACCCGCGACTTCACCGCTCCGGATGCTCCGCAGTCGTTCATCTACGACGCCAGCCAGAACTACCAGGCGGCGGGGACGCCGCTCGTGATCCTCGCGGGCAAGGAGTACGGCTCCGGCTCGTCGCGCGACTGGGCGGCGAAGGGGACGAGCCTGCTCGGGGTCAAGGCCGTGATCACCGAGAGCTTCGAACGCATCCACCGGTCCAACCTGATCGGCATGGGTGTCGTCCCGCTGCAGTTCCCCGCGGGGGAGAGCTGGGCGTCGCTCGGTCTCGACGGCACGGAGATCGTGAGCATCGCGGGTCTCACGGAGCTCAACGACGGGGTGACCCCGAAGACGGTTCGGGTCACGGCGGCGCCGAGCGAGCACTCCGCACCGGGAAAGCCGGTGGTCGAGTTCGACGCGACGGTGCGCATCGACACCCCCGGGGAGGCGGACTACTACCGCAACGGGGGCATCCTGCAGTACGTCCTCCGCTCGCTCGTCTGACCGGACATCCGGTCCGATGGGCTGGATCCCCGTGGCGCACGGTTGCCCCGCGGGGCACGTGGGTAGGCTGTACGGATGACTTTGCTCGAGAACATCCACGGTCCCCGGGATCTGGACAGACTCTCGCAGGAACAGCTCACTCGCCTCGCCGAGGAGATCAGGGAGTTCCTCGTCGCGGAGGTCTCGAAGACGGGCGGCCACCTGGGCCCGAACCTCGGGGTCGTGGAGCTGACCATGGCCGTGCACCGGGTCTTCGATTCGCCGCACGACGCGATCGTCTTCGACACCGGACACCAGGCCTACGTGCACAAGCTGCTCACCGGGCGGCAGGACTTCAGCCATCTCCGGGAGAAGGGCGGCCTGGCTGGCTACCCGCAACGCTCCGAGTCGATCCACGACATCGTGGAGAGCTCGCACGCCTCGAGTTCGCTGAGCTGGGCGGACGGCATCTCCCGCTCCTTCCAGATGACCGGCCAGCGGGACAGGCACGTCGTGGCCATCGTCGGCGACGGGGCCCTCACCGGCGGCATGACCTGGGAGGCGCTCAACAACATCAGCGACGACAACAGCCGCAACCTCGTCATCGTCGTCAACGACAACGGCCGGTCGTATGCGCCGACGATCGGGGGGATGGCGCGCTTCCTCAACGGGGTCCGCACGCGTCGTTCCTATCGTCACCTCTACACCACCAGCCGCTGGTTCGCCGATCACTTCGGCGGCCCCGTCGGGCGCGCCTTCTACCGCGGATTCCGCGGCGGCCTCCACGGATTCCTCAGCCGGTTCTCGAACAACGAGGCGCTGTACTCGAACCTCGACATCAAGTACGTCGGACCCGTCCACGGTCACGACGAGGCGGCGATCGAGGAGGCCCTCCGGCAGGCGAAGGACTACGGTGCTCCGGTGATCGTGCACGTGATCACCCAGAAGGGCAGGGGATACGAGCCGGCGCTGTCGAACGTCGAAGACCAGTTCCACGCGGTCGGCCACATCGACCCGGACACCGGTGAGCCCATCGGCGGATCGCACAGGCAGTCCTGGACCTCCGTCTTCTCCGATCAGATCCTCCGGCTCGCCGACGGGGATCCGACCATCGTCGGCATCACCGGGGCCATGCTCATCCCGACCGGGCTGGACAAGTTCGCCGCGAAGTACCCGGAGCGCGTCTTCGACGTCGGGATCGCCGAACAGCACGCCGTGACCTCTGCCGCCGGTCTCGCCTACGGCGGCCTCCACCCCGTCGTCGCCCTCTATGCGACGTTCATCAACCGGGCATTCGACCAGGTGCTCATGGACGTGGCCCTGCACAGGGCGGGGGTGACCTTCGTCCTCGACCGGGCGGGGGTGACCGGGCCGGACGGGCCGAGCCACCACGGCATGTGGGACCTCGCGATCCTCCAGGTCATCCCGCGCATCCGGCTGAGCGCGCCGCGAGACGCCGAGCGCCTCCGCGAGGAGCTGGCCGAGGCCGTGGCGGTGACCGACGCGCCGACGGTGGTCCGTTTCCCGAGGGGCAGCGTGAGCAATCAGCTCGACGCGGTCCGCCGGATGCCCGACGGGGTGGACGTGCTCCGCGACGCCCCGCATAAGGACGTTCTCATCGTGACGGTCGGCCCGATGGCGGAGATGGGGCTGCAGGTCGCCGAGCGCCTGGCGGCGCAGGGCATCGGGGCCACCGTCATCGATCCCCGTTGGGTGGTCCCCGTCCCGGCGAGCGTGATCGAGCTCGCGGCACAGCATCGTCTCGTCGTCACCATCGAGGACGGCATCAGGGTCGGCGGGATCGGCACGCGGATCCGACAGGATCTTCGGGCGGCCGGCGTCGACACCGCCCTCACGGAACTCGGTCTGCCGGACGTGTTCATCGACCACGCCTCCCGCGCCGAGATCCTGGAGGAGGCCGGGCTGACGCCGCAGAACATCGCTCGCGACGTCGTCGCCCAGGTGCTCGGCAGCAAGATCCCCGTCGCCCGTCCGCTGCCGGACGACGCGGAGGAGCAGCGCCGGCTGGGTGCCGACCGCCAATGACCCGGCTGGCTTGACCATCAGGTGCACTCCTGCCGCGATCGACTTCACGATCGCGACCCACCAAGGAAGGATGTCTCCAGAACAATGAGACACATCACACTCGGGACGGGCGCACTCGACGTCGGACGCCTCGGCCTCGGCTGCATGGGCATGTCGGCCTTCTACAGCGGAGCGGCCCAGGACGACGCGGGATCGATCAGGACCATCCATCGGGCGATCGAGCTCGGCGTGACGCTGTTCGACACGGCGGAGATGTACGGGCCGTACATCAACGAGGAGCTCCTCGCGAAGGCCATCGCCGGCCGCCGCGATCAGGTGGTCATTGCGACCAAGTTCGGCACCATCCTGCATCGCGGGGATGGCAGCCGTGGCCTTGACGGCAGCGCCGAGAACGTCCGGCTCTCGGTGGAGGGCTCGCTCACGCGCCTGGACACCGATCACATCGACCTCTACTACCAACACCGGATGGATCCGGACACCCCGATCGAGGAGACCGTCGGCGCGCTCGCGGAGCTCGTCGCCGAGGGCAAGATCCTGCACTACGGGCTGTCGGAGGCCGGACCGGACACCATCCGCAGGGCCAACGCCGTGCATCCGGTGATGGCGCTGCAGACCGAGTACTCGTTATGGTCGCGGGACGTGGAGGCAGAGATCCTGCCGGTGGTCCGCGAGCTGGGCATCGGTTTTGTGCCGTATTCCCCGCTCGGACGCGGGTTCCTCACCGGTACCATCCGCTCGCTCGATCAGCTGGAGGCCACGGACTTCCGCCGCAGCAACCCGCGGTTCGAGGCGGGTGCCCTCGCGGCGAACATCCGGATCGTGGAGCAGGTGGATGCGGTGGCCGCGGAGGTCGGGGCGAAGCCGGGTCAGGTGGCGCTCGCCTGGCTGCTCGCTCAGGGTGACGACATCGCACCCATCCCCGGCACCAAGCGCGTCGCCTATCTCGAGGAGAACGTCGCCGCCGAGGCGCTCGAGCTGACGGCCGAACAGCTGGCCGTCCTCGACGCGGTCGCGGCGCCCGTCGGCGACCGCTACGCCGACATGACCCCGCTAGGGCGGTAGCCCGCCCGGCTGGGTCCCCGCGGGCAGGGGAGTCAGCCGGGTCCGTCGCTGGCGGCGGCAAGGAGCGGCACCACCAGATCGCTGATCGGCGTAGGGATGCCGTGGGCCCGTCCGAGGCGTTGCACGACAGCGTTCCGGGTGTCCCATTCGAGCGGCCGGCCTGTTTCGCGATCGGCGAGGATGGAGGTGCCCATATCGGCCGGGTATGCCTGGAGGTTGCGGACGATGTCCTGCGGTACCTCGGCGCCCAGCGCCGCGCCCTCGGCTCTCGCGACCTCCAGGCACTCCCGGAGATAGGCCAGAGACAGCTCGGCGATATCGGCCCTGGCAAACATGCCGGCGCGACGGCCGGCGAGAACCATCAGTCCGGCGACCGCGTTCTGCAGCAGCTTGCGCCAGGCCACGGATCTGAAGTCGGTGGCCAACTCGACCGAGCACAGGGTGCCGCGCAGGGCCTCGAGCACAACACGGGACGGCGGTGCATCCGGCAGGGTGAGGCGCGCTTCGCCGCGTAACCACACCGACCCGTCGGGTTGTGTCTGGGCGGGGAACCACACGACAGAGGGGATGACCCGGGCGCCGGAGACGTGGGGAGCGACGGTCGATTCCTGCTCGACACCGTTCTGCAGGACACAGACGACGGTGTCCGGACCGCACAACGCCATCAACCAGGGTGCTGCCGCCTCGATCTGCGTCGACTTGACGGCAAGGAAAACAACGTCGACCGTCCCGCCTGCCTGTGCCGGGTCGACCAGCACCGGCCCGGGCACCACGATGCGGCCTTCTCCGCCGGGCAGATCTTCTCCGCGCAGTTCGAGGTGTTCGCGCGCTGTGCGGCCACAGAGCCTCGGTGTACGACCGACCTCGTGCAGCACGGCGGCCACGACCGTGCCGATCGCACCAGGACCCACGACTGCGACGGTTGGATTCATCAACATCTTCCCCCTTGGGTGGTCTCGACCGCGCCGGCCGGGCGGCCGAGCTCCGCGCCTCCGCCGGATCGTCTACCGACATGAGGGCGCCACTATCGAGACTAGGCAACGTGCGCCGTGGAGAGGGAATCGGGCGTGGGTCGGAGTGCAGGCGACGGGTTATTCGACCCCGCGGATCGGCGGGTGGTGGAAGGTGTCGCCGAAGGCGCGCTCCGAGGCGCCGACCCGGTCGAGGTAGGGGGTGGCCCCGCCCATCTGGAACGGGTAGCCCGCCCCGAGGATGAGGCAGAGGTCGATGTCCTCCGGGGCGGAGACCACGCCGTCCTCCAGCATCCGATGGATCTCGTCGGCCAGGCCGTCCTCGATACGCCGGCGCAACTGTTCGCCCGTCATGGGATCGGTGCCGCCGGAGACGATCTCGACGGCCTTCCTGTCGTACCCCTTGACCTTCCCCTTCGAGTCGCGCTCGACGATGTGACCGAGCCCGGCCAGTCGGTGCAGGTTGGCGCTCTCGAAGAAGCGGTCGGGGAAGGCGGCGTGATGGGTGTCGAGCACGTGGGCGCCGACGGTGAGACCGACGAGCTCCAGCAGCTCGAAGGGGGTCATCGGCAGGCCGAACGGGGCGATCGAGGAGTCGACGACCTCGAAGGGGGTTCCCGTGTCCACGGCGTGCATCGCCTCGCCCAGCAGCTTCGCCAGGATGCGGTTGACGACAAAGCCGGGGGTGTCCCTCGTAATGACCGCGTTCTTGCGGAGTGCTGCCGCGGTCACCATCGCGGTGCTCAGGGTCGCCTCGTCGGTCTTCGGGGTCCTGACGACCTCGATGAGCGGCATGACCGCCACCGGGTTGAAGAAGTGGAAGCCGACCAGTCGTTCCGGATGAGTGAGCTTCGCTCCAATCTGCTCGACCGACAGCGATGAGGTGTTCGTCGCCAGGACGGCGGTCTCGGAGAGGTAGCCCTCGACCTCGGCGAAAACGTCCTGTTTGACCCCCAGCTCCTCGAACACCGCCTCGATGACCCAGTCGGCGTCGGAGAAGTCGGCCTTGTCCGTCGTGCCGGACACGAGCGCCTTCAACCGGTTGGCCTCGTCTGGTGAGATGCGCTTCTTGGCCGCCAGGGCATCGATCTCGCCGCGAATGTAGTCGAGGCCCTTGTCGACGCGGGCCTGATCGAGGTCGGTGATGACCACGGGGACCATCAGGCGGCGGACGAAAAGCAGCGCGAACTGGCTGGCCATGAGGCCGGCGCCGATCACACCGACCTTCGTGACCGGCTTGGCGACCGCCCTGTCCGGTGCCCCCGCCGGCCGCTTCGCCCGTTTCTGCACGAGGTCGAAGGAGTAGATGCTCGCCTTGAACTGGTCACCGGAGATGAGCTCGGCCAGCGCCTCGTCCTCCGCGGCGAATCCGGTGGCCTTGTCGGTGCTCTTCGCGGCCTTGAGCAGCTCGAGCGCCTTGTACGGTGACCGCGCGACCCTCCCGATGCGGCTCTCCAGCGACTTCGTCGCCATCCCGATCGCGATGTCCCACTTGACCGCGCGTTCGATCCGTCCCGGCTGGGCCGGCCGCTTGACGGTGATCGCACCGGAGATGACTCCGTCCGCCCAGGCGATCGAATGCTCGAGAAAGCTGGCCGAGTCGAAGATCGCGTCGGCCATGCCCAGATCGAAGGCCTCCTGGCCCCCGAGGGTGCGATTGTTCTTGAGCGGGTTCTCGACGATGACCTTGAGGGCGTTCTCGATGCCGATGAGATTCGGCAGCAGCCACGCGCCGCCCCAACCGGGGACGATTCCGAGGAACACCTCGGGGAGGGCGATGGCGGGAACGGAGCGGTCGACGGTGCGGTAGTCGGAGTTGAGGGCGATCTCCACCCCGCCGCCGAGGGCGAGGCCGTTGATGAACGTGAACGACGGAACACCCAGGGTGCTCAGCCTGCCGAGGGTGGCGTGACCGAGCTGAGCCATCTGCTTGGCGATCGCCCTGCTCGGGATGTCGTTGACCTTGCTGAGATCGGCACCCGCCGCGAGGATGAACGGCTTTCCGGTCACGGCGACGCCGGCGATCTCGCCGGTGCTCGCGCGGTCCCGCAGGCCGTCCAGGACGGCGGACAGCTCGAGCAGGGTCAGCGGTCCAAGGGTGTTCGGCCTGGTGTGGTCGCGTCCGTTGTCCAGAGTGACCAGCGCGAGGATCCTGCCGCCGGACAGCGGCACGTCCCGCACGAACGAGTGCGTCACGACCTCGTCGGCCGAGAGCGCCTTGAGCTCGTCGAAGCCGGAGGTCTGCGTGATCGGTGTTGTCACTTCCTGCTCCCGTCGTAGTGGGGGTTCTCCCAGATGACGCTGCCGCCCTGACCGAGACCGATGCACATGGCCGTGAGCCCGTAACGGACATCGGGGCGCTCGGCGAACTGGGCGGCCAACTGGATCATGAGACGGACGCCCGAGGAGGCGAGCGGATGGCCGACGGCGATCGCGCCGCCCCACTGGTTGACCCGCGGGTCCTCGTCGTCGATGCCGAAATGGTCGAGCAGGGAGAGCACCTGGACCGCGAAGGCCTCGTTCAGCTCGAACAGGCCGATGTCATCGATGGTGAGTCCCGCCTTGGCGAGCGCCTTCTCGGTCGAGGGGATGGGCCCGATCCCCATGATCTCCGGCTCGACGCCGGCGAAGGCGAAGCTCACCAGTCTCATCTTCGGTGTGAGCCCGAGCCCCCTCGCCGCGGGTTCGCTCGCGAGCAGGCTCACCGTCGCGCCGTCGTTGAGTCCTGACGAGTTGCCCGCGGTGATGCGACCGTGCGGGCGGAACGGGGTCTTCAGCGTGGCGAGACCCTCCATCGTGGTCTCCGGACGGAGCGCCTCGTCCCGGGTCGCCAGCGCCCAGCCGGCCTCGCTGCGGATGGCGACGGGGACGAGGTCCGGCTGGATCTTGCCCGCGTCGTAGGCGGTCGCGGCCTTGTGCTGGCTGCGCATGGCGTACCGATCGGAGCGTTCTCGCGTGAGGGCGGGGAAACGATCGTGGATGCGTTCCGCCGTCGCCCCCATGCTCAGCGCGTCCGCCCCGACCAGCTTCTCGGTGAGGAAGCGGGGGTTGGGGTCGACTCCGGAGCCCATCGGGTGATGACCCATGTGCTCGACGCCACCCGCGATGGCCAGATCGTATGCGCCGAAGGCGATCCCCCCGGAGAGGGTGGTGACCGAGGTCATCGCGCCAGCGCACATCCTGTCGATGGCGAAGCCCGGCACCGACTTCGGAAGGCCGGCGAGCAGGGCGGCGGTGCGACCGATGGTCAGCCCCTGGTCACCCTGCTGGGTGGTCGCGGCGATGGCGACGTCGTCGATGCGGTCCCTCGGGACGTCCGGATTGCGCTCGAGCAGCCCGACCATGGCCTTGACGACGAGGTCGTCCGCCCTGGTGTTCCAGTACATTCCCTTTTCGCCCGCGCGTCCGAACGGGGTGCGGACCCCGTCGATGAACACGACTTCCTGTCTTTCGGCCACGATGCCTCCACGAGTTAGATCAGCTCATCGATCCTAGGCAAGGGACTTTGGTCCCGAGAGTCGTTTGCTTCTTTCTACGAAACCGCTCCGGCGTCGCCCTCGATCGTTTGGTCGGCTTCGACAAAGGCGTCGAGGACGACGGGGGCGATCGTCGCGATCTGCCACGGCCGGGCTCCCAGCGCGGTCAGGGCGGAACGGATGCTCGCGAGCTCCAGCGGTTCAGGCGGTGTCCAGGAGATCCGTCGCAGCAGCTCGGGGGTCAGCAGGTTCTCGACCGGAATGCTCAGCTCCTGCGAGAGCGCCGTGACCCGCGCGCGCGCCGCCTTGAGCCGCCTGTCGGCCTCCGGGTTGCGGTCCGCCCAGACGCGGGGTGGGGGCATGGTCTCCCCGGCCACTCTGAGGGCGGGCAGATCCTCGGTCGTCCTGCCCCGTTCGATCGCCTCCCACCAGCGCGAGAGCTCCGAACGGCTCGCCCTGCCGTTGAACTCCTTGAGCGTGCCGAGGGCCTGTTTCGACTCCGGCATGGCCTTGGCCGCCGCGACGAGCGAGGCATCGGGCACGAGCCGGCCGGGGGCGGTGTCCGTCGCACGAGCGAAGTCGTCCCGTGCCTCCCACAGCGCCCTGGCGACCGCGAGGCCGCGCGCACCCCTGACCGTGTGCAGCCCGGACAGGCGCCTCCAGGCGTCGCCGCGCGGCTGCTTCGCCTCCCTGGCCAGCACGGCGGCGAACTCCTGCTGGGCGATCTCCGTCTTTCCGGCCTTCTCCAGCAGCTCGGCGACGGCGTCCCTGAGGTCCACGAGCAGTTCGACGTCGAGGGCGGCGTACACGAGCCAGGATTGCGGCAGCGGTCTGGTCGACCAGTCGGCGGCGGAGTGCTCCTTGGCGAGGTGGATCCCCAGGAGTTCCTCGACGACGGTGCCGAGACCGACCCTGGGCAGCCCGGCCAGCCGGGCGCCGAGCTCGGTGTCGAAGATGCGGGTCGGGTCGAGGCCGACCTCGCGCAGGCAGGCGAGGTCCTGGCTCGCGGCGTGCAGGATCCATTCCTCGTCGGCGATCGCCTCGTTGAGCTCGGCGAACGAGCCGATGGCGGGCGGGTCGAAGAGGAACACCCCGGCTCCGCGACGGAAGATCTGAATGAGGTACGCGCGCTGCGAATAGCGGAAACCGGATGCGCGCTCCGCGTCGATGGCGATCGGACCGGTTCCGGCCGCGATGGCCTCGACGGCCTCGAGATAACCCTCGCGGGTGTCGATGGCGGTCACCAGAACGTGTGGCGACTGCTCCGGCTTGACCTCGTTCGCGGGTGTCGCCGCCTGCGGCGGCCCTTCCTGTTCTCTGTCGTCCACTCCGAGATCACTCACGTCCGACTCGACGGGCCGCTAACACACTGACTCCCTCAACCGCCGGCGGCAGTCCCGCCAGCATGCATAACAATTCCCCCCAGCCTTCCACATGTGCGCCGAGGTTGTGGTCCGTGGGGGTCCAGGACGCGCGAAGCTCGAGCTGGGCGCCGTCGCCCTGGCCGGCCAGTTCTCCGTATCCGGTGGACAGGATCTTGGTCGCGGTGCCGGAGGCGGCGGTGTATCCGGCGCCACGGGCATCCAGTGCATCCACCAGCCAGGACCAGGCGACGTCGGCGAGGAATGGGTCGGTGCCGATGTCGGTCTCGAGCGGTGCCTGGGCGAAGCAGACCACCCGGAACGGACCTCCCCAGGCCTCCGGCGCGGCCGGATCGAAGAGGAGGATGAATCGGCCGGTGCCGAGCTCCGAGTCGGAGTCGTGGCGAGCGGGATTGACGTCCGCACTGAGGGCGATGCTGTGCGGGGCGAGGCCGCCGGGGGAGGGGATCTCGCTCAGCACCAGCTCGGGCCGCACGGCGGCGTGACGGATGGTCTCGAGCGCGGCGGAAAAGGCTGCCGGCACCGACGGTCCTGCGACGTTTTCGGGCACGAGTGAAGACTAAAGTTCGACTGTGGCAGATTCTCGAAGGCACGCCGTCCGGGGGCATCGATGGTGGCGGCCGGCCCTGGTGGGGACAGGAGCGCTTCTCGGCCTCGCCGCGGCGGGTCTCGGGGTGCTCACTCTCGTGGTCGCGAGAACGGTGGTCACGCCGCCGCGGCGGAAGAGGGAGGATGCCACGATCGTGGCTGTCGACCTGCCCGGTCGGACGATCACTCTGGGCCGCACCGGCGATGCCATCCTCCCCGGGGACTACGGCCTCTGGTTCTCCGGCGATCGCGGTTACGCACGGATCGGCGAGATCCTCGAGACGTCCGCCGACTCGGTGACCCGTCGGCTCATCGAGGTGAGGTTCGGCGACCTCGCCGCGGCGACACGGGGTCGTTTCAGCGGCTGGTTCTACCTCAGTCCTGCGGACCTCGGGTCGCCCTTCGAGGAGGTCGGGATCGAGACCGAGCTCGGTGAGGCACCCGCCTGGCTGGTGCCATCGTCGGTGCCGACGGACCGATGGGTGATCCAGGTGCACGGGCGCGCGGTGAGGCGTCAGGAGACCCTCAGAGCGATACCCGTCTTCCGGGATGCCGGCTACACCTCGCTGATCATCTCGTATCGCAACGACGGCGACGCGCCGTACAGCCCGGATCGACGCTACGGTCTCGGCGACACCGAGTGGCGTGACGTCGACGCCGCACTGCGGTTCGCGGTCGACCACGGTGCGCGCGACGTCGTGCTGATGGGCTGGTCGATGGGCGGGGCGACGGCCCTGCAGGCCGTCACGCGGTCGGCCCGTGCCTCGGTGGTCCGCGGCATCGTGCTGGACTCACCCGTCGTCGACTGGGTGACGGCCCTTCGTTATCAGGGAGAGCTCATGGGGCTGCCGAGTCCGATCCGCAGCGGCGCGCTGGAGATCATCGGCGCCCGTTGGGGCAGGCGGCTGACCGGGCAGCTCGCTCCGATCGACCTGTCGCGACTCGATTTCGTGCGGCGGGCATCCGAGCTGACCGTGCCCATCCTGCTCATGCACAGCGACGACGACGGATACATTCCGCCGACGGCGTCCAGGGCGCTTGCCGAGGCCAGGCCGGACATCGTCACCTACGAGGCCTTCACCGGGGCGAGCCACACCAAGCTGTGGAACTACGATCGCGATCGATGGAACGGCGTGATCTCCGGCTGGCTGGCGAGGCTCGACGCGCCGGATCAGGTCGGCTGAGCGGGCGCCGCCGCGGCGGACACGGCCCAGCGGGCATAGAGGCCGCTGTGGTCGTCGGCGAGCAGTTGGACGAGCTCCAGGCCGCGACGCCGTCCCGACCGGCCGACAAGGGGCAGGGGATCGCCGCCGATTCCGGCGCTCGTCGACAGGCAGAGCTCGCTCACCAGGCCGGCGTCGAGCAGCTGAGCGGCAAGGCTCGGGCCGCCCTCGCAGACCACCCGCGGGAGGCCGGAGGCGTGGAGGGTCGCGATGACGGTCGTCATGTCCAGCCGCCCGCCGGCGTCGTCGAAGGGCACGACGTCCACCGAGACCTCGCCGAGCGTCCGGCGGACGGCGGACACGGCGGACGCGGGGCAGAGGACCAGGAGCGGGCCGGAGCCGGGCCTTGGCACGATCCGATGGCCGGAGAGATCCCCGCTCGAGGTGATCACCGCGAGCGGGAGGCCGCGAGGCAGCCGATAGCCCTCTGCGCGAACGCTCGCGGCCCCGACGAGCACGACGTCCGCCGTCCGGCGGATGAGACCGAGCAGTCGGCGGTCCGCGGGATTGCTCAGGGACTCGCTCGTCCCGTCAGGCCCGACCGCGCTGCCGTCGACCGAGGCGATGAGGTTGAGCCGCAGCCAGGATCGGCCGGGCATCGTGTAGAGGGCCGAGAGCCGCTCGTCGGCGCCCGGCTCGTCGAGATCGACGGGTTCGCCCCGGTCGGGGAAGATGCGTCGCAGGATCACGCAGCGGTCTTCTCGTGGACCTGGCGCTTGATGCGGGCGAGCATCCCCGTCATGCCCCTGATCCTCAGCGGGCTGACGGCGTCGGTGAGACCGATGGTGCTCGGGAAGTCATCCGGCACCGCGAGCACCTCCTCGACCGTGAGCCCGGCGAGACCCTGGGCGAGGATCGAGGCGAACCCGCGGGTGGTCGGGGCCTCCTTCGGCGCGGTCAGGTGCAGGTGCACGATCCGATTCGCGTCGACCTCGACGAAGAGGAAGACGGGCGACTGGCACTCGACCACGCGTTCGAGCAGGTCGGGATGCTCCGAGTAGCGCTCAGGCAGCTCGGGAAGCTCGCCGGCAAACTCGAGCAGGAGCAGGAGGCGCTCGTGCTGCTCGAGGCCGAGGAAGTCCTCCCGGATCTGGGCGAGGGCCTCCGGGAGGTCGCTGCTGGTCACCGGATCAAGTATTCCATGTCGTCCCCGGCAGGCGGATGCGCACGCTCAGCGAACGGGCAGCGCGCCGGGCTCCGCGCCCCTGAGGATGGGGACGCGGACGGCCGAGCCCCACTCCGTCCAGGATCCGTCGTAGTTGCGGACTCCCTCGAAGCCGAGGAGATGGGTGAGCACAAACCAGGTGTGGCTCGAACGCTCGCCGATCCGGCAATAGGCGATCACGCTGTCGCCATCCTCGAGGCCCGCCCCGTCGCGGTAGATGGCGTTCAGCTCGTCCAGCGGACGGAACGTCCCGTCGTCGGCCGCCGCCTTGCTCCAGGGCACGTTCTGCGCGGTCGGGATGTGGCCACCGCGGAGCGCGCCCTCCTCCGGGTATGCCGGTGCCGTCGTGCGTTCCCCGCTGAACTCCTCCGGCGAGCGGACGTCGATGAGCGGGTTGCCCAGGTGGGCGAGCACATCGTCCTTGTACGCCCGGATGGGCGCGTCATCGCGCTCGACGACCGGGTAGTCCACGACAGACGGAACGGTCGGCTCTGTCGTGTACTCACGACCCTCCTCCTCCCACTTGGCCCGACCGCCGTCGAGCAGCCGGACATCCTCGTGGCCGAACAGGGTGAACACCCAGAGCGCATATGCCGCCCACCAGTTGCTCTTGTCGCCGTAGATGACGATGGTGCTGTCGCGCGAAATCCCCTTGGACCCGAGGAGCGTCGCGAACCGCCCACCGTCGATGTAGTCCCGCTCCACCGGGTCGTTGAGGTCGGTGTGCCAGTCGATCTTGACGGCGCCGGGGATGTGGCCGGTCTCGTAGAGCAGGACGTCCTCGTCCGATTCGACGACGACGAGCCCGGGTCTTCCGAGATGCGCCTGCAGCCAGTCGGTGCCGACCAGCCGTTCCGGATGCGCGTACCGGGCGAACTTCGCGGATGAATCGATCTCGACGGTCATGACAACCTCCCCTGTCGCCCGCTGGCGACGATAGCCGACAACCCTAGAGCTAGGCTTGACGTGAGTTTCAACGAATCTACGCGGTGGGCATTCCCGCGGAGGGGGCTCTCGTAAGACTTCGACACAGACGGAAAGACCCGAGGGGCAGCCTGGAGTGACGGCCGGATCCGCGCGCGAGCACAGCAGCATCACCACCCGCAGCTCGACCCTCGACGGCGACGAGATCGTCGCCCAGCTGACACCGCCGCGGCAGTTCCTCACCGCCAGCCTCGACTCCTATCGACCGGACCCCGACTACCCGTCGCAGGCCGAGGCGGTGGCGGCGATCCGCGGATTCGCCGCCTCCTGGGGGAGGAAGGGCGGCCTGTTCTCGCGCCGTCGCCCGTCCGACGAGCGGCCGGGGATCTACCTGGACGGCGGATTCGGGGTCGGCAAGACCCACCTCCTCGCGGCGCTGTGGCATCTCGCTCCCGGCCGCAAGTACTTCGGCACCTTCATCGAGTACACCGCGCTCGTCGGCGCGCTCGGATACGCCCCGACCGTCGCCCTACTCAGGGGCGCCTCCCTCGTCTGCATCGACGAGTTCGAGCTCGACGACCCGGGTGACACCAGGCTGATGTCCCGCCTGCTCTCCGAGCTCGTCGCCTCCGGGTCGCGCATCGCGGCGACCTCGAACACCCCGCCGAACGCCCTCGGGGACGGACGGTTCGCCGCCCAGGACTTCCTGAGGGAGATCGATGCGCTCTCCGCGCGATTCACGACGGTCCGGATCGACGGCCTGGACTACCGGCGCCGGGCCTTCGAGGGCCACGCGGTCGCCCTCGACGAGGACGGGGTGGCCGCCGCGATCGAGACGATCGACGGCGAGGTCACGGTCGACTCCTTCGACGTGCTGCTCGGGCACCTGGCGTCCGTCCATCCGTCCAGGTACGTCAAGCTCGTCGAGGGCTTGGCTGCCATCGCCCTGACGGACGTGCATCCGCTGGCCAATCAGACGGATGCCCTGCGGTTCGTCGCCTTCGTCGACCGGCTCTACGACGCGCAGGTGCGGGTCTTCGCCACGGGGACGCCCCTCGACGAGGTGTTCGCGGAGGACATGCTGTCCGGCGGGTACCGCAAGAAGTACCTCAGGGCGATTTCGCGACTGATCGCGCTGACGTCCGGGCAGCTCTAGCCAGCGGAGCGGGCGGAATTTTCCGGCAAACCGGAAGAACCCCGAAACACGATGTTTACCTGGGCGTCCGCCGCGTAACAATCAGGAAACACGGTGACACCGCTGCGGAAATATCGGCGCACCAAACTAACCACATCCCCGAGGCGGATACCTGACTGAGGCCGTTCGAAGCCTGCGAAGCTGCCGGAGGGAGTCCTTTGAAAAAAGAGAGAGGCAACCCCACCCATGGTCGCATTGTCGGTCCTCACGAATGCCACGACTGACGGCATCACGCTCAATCTGAATTCCCTGTGGCTGCTCGTAGCCGCTGCCCTCGTGCTCATCATGACCCCCGGCGTCGCGTTCTTCTACGGCGGCATGGTGAGGGCCAAGAGCGTCATCAGCATGATGATGATGAGCTTCGGTGCGATGGGCCTCATCGGCGTCCTCTGGGTGCTCTACGGCTACGGGATCTCCTTCGGCAGCCCGGCCATCCACGGATGGCTCGGCAACCCGTTCGACGGCTCCCTCGGCCTCGGCAAGCTCATCGGGATCGGCAAAGACGGCGCGATGTCGCCCGACCTGAACGGTCTCGCCTTCGCCGGATTCCAGGCGACCTTCGCCATCATCACCGTCGCGCTCATCTCCGGTGCCATCGCCGACCGCGCGAAGTTCGGCTCGTGGATGATCTTCGCCGGCGTGTGGGCGACGGTCGTGTACTTCCCGGTCGCCTACTGGGTGTTCAACCTCGCGGACGGCTGGGCGCCGCACAACCTGGGTGTCAACGACTTCGCGGGAGGCACGGCGGTCCACATCAACGCCGGTGCCGCGGGTCTCGCCCTGGCGCTCGTCCTCGGCAAGCGGGTCGGCTTCGCCAAGGGCATGTCCAAGCCGCACAACGTGCCGTTGACCCTTCTCGGTGCCGCACTGCTCTGGTTCGGCTGGTTCGGCTTCAACTCCGGTTCCGAGGCGGCGGTCGACGGCGTCGCGGCCATCGCCTGGATCAACACCCTGGCGGCCCCGGCCGCGGCGATCCTCGGTTGGCTGATCGTCGAGCGGATCAAGGACGGCAAGCCGACGTCGATCGGCGCGGCATCCGGTGCGGTCGCCGGGCTCGTCGCGATCACCCCGGCCTGTAACATCCTCACTCCCGGCTGGGCCATCGTGCTCGGCATCCTCGCCGGCGCGGTCTGCGCACTCGCCATCGACCTGAAGTTCAAGTTGGGCTTCGACGACTCGCTTGATGTCGTCGGCATCCACCTCGTCGGCGGTCTGCTCGGTACCCTCTACATCGGCATCTTCGGCAGCGGCATCGGCCTCATCGACTCGGGCAGCTTCAAGCAGCTCGGGGTGCAGGCGGTCGCCGGCTTCGGCATCGGGATCTACTCGTTCATCCTCGCCTACGCCATCGGCTGGATCATCCAGAAGACGATCGGCTTCCGGATCACCAACGAGGACGAGGTCGCGGGTGTCGACACCATCGTCCACGGCGAAGAGGGCTACGCGCTCGAGACCGCGTGATCGACCAGAAGTAGGTCAGGGGTGCCGTCCATCCGGGCGGCACCCCTTACTCTTGCTGGGGAGGTCTGATGGGCACGGCGGCGGTGGGTCTGAGCGCGCTCTCCACCGTTTCGGTGCTGGTGGTGGCCGCCGCGCTCTCCGCATTCTGGCGGCGCCCGGCCTCCCGGTCATGGCGCGGCGTCGTTCCCGCGGCGGGGGCGGTGGTCGTCGTGCTTGCGGCCTGGGCCACCGGCGTGACCGGATTGCCCGGGGCCTTCGTCGCCCCCGTGGCCGCGCTGGCCTGCCTGTTCGCCGTGCTCACGACCGCACCGCTGCCCCGGGGCCGGCCGTGGGTCCTCGTGTCGCTCGTCGTGCCGCTGACCGCGCTCGTTTTCGTGCCGGCCGTCATGGTGGTCTTCGGCCGCGCCCTTGGCTTCCTGTTCCCGAGCACCGGGGCGATCGATCTCGGTGCCTCGTTGCCCGCGCTGGTCGCCGCCGGCGCCGCGGCGGCGGGGGCGGCGACGGCCGGGAGGGGCACCGTCACGCCGGGCTCGGTGCCCTGGCGCTCGCTGTGGGTGCTCGTTCTGCTGTGGGCCGGCTGGTTGGGGTGGCTGGTCGCGTTCGAGATGGCGATCGATCCATCGACGCCGACGATCGTCCTCAACACGCTGCTGACCCCGCTCGCCGCGCTCGTGACCGGGGCGGTGGTGGAGCGCATCCGGCACCGTTCCTCGACGGCCGCCGGCATCACGATCGGGCTGGCGGCCGGGCTGGCGGCTGCTGCGCCCGCCTGCGCCTTCCTGGAGCCTCCGCTGGCCGTCCTCGTCGGGGTCATCGCCGGCGCCGTCGGAGCCCTGCTGCCGCGGGCCGCGCTGGCGGTCCGGCTGCCGCTCGTCCTGGCGGTCGGATCCGGTCTCGGTCTGGTGCTGCTCGGCGCCCTCGCGGATGACTTCGGGTTCATCTACACCGGCCAACCGGAGCTGCTCATCGGACAGCTCGAGGTCGTGCTGGCGACGGGGGCCCTGGCCTTCGGGCTGGGGGCAGCGGGCGGGGCGATCATCGGACGCCTCGGCCGACGTCCTGAGCGGGCGCAGGATCCTTTCCCGCCCCCCGCGCTGTAAGGCCGCTTTAGGCTGTCAGCATGACGACAGACACCCGCCTGCCCCGTCGGGCCGTTGGCCTCGCCGCGTTCACCATCGGCTACAACGTCCTCGAGGGTCTCGTCGCCGTCTTTGCGGGCGTCGTGGCCGGCGCGGTCTCGCTGATCGGCTTCGGGCTGGACTCCGCCATCGAGGTCGCCTCCGCCGTGGTGGTCCTGGTGCGGCTCAGGGCCGAACTCCGGGGAGCCGAACCGGACGAGGCGAAGGAGAAGGTCGCGCTGCGCTTCATCTCCGTGACCTTCTTCGCCCTGGCGCTCTACCTCGTCGTCGATGGGATCAGGAGCCTGGCCGTGGGCGAGCGCCCGGACATCTCCGTCGCGGGAATCGTCCTGACCGGCGCGAGCATCGTCGTCATGCCGCTGCTGGCGTGGGTGAAGATGCGTACCGGCCGTGCGATGGGCTCTCTGCTGGTGATGGCCGACGCCGCCGAGACCCGGCTGTGCGCCTGGCTGTCCGTGTCCACCTTCGCGGGTCTTCTCGCCTACGCCCTCGTCGGCTGGACCTGGCTCGACGCCGTCGCCGGATTCGTCATCGCGATCTTCGCGATCATGGAGGGCCGCGAGGCTTGGGAGGCCGAGCTGGTCGAGGACCACCACTCCCATTCCTGAGGACTGCCTCGACGGGGTAGTGGAGCCCGGGTAGCGTTGGCGCATGGTGCTCGAAACGACGGTCCTCGACTGGCTCCTCGACTCGGATCCCGCCCTGCGCTGGCAGGTCGAGCGCGACCTCGCCGGGGAACCGCAGGAGGTATGGCGGGCCACTCGGGCGCGCGTCGCGACGGAGGGCATCGGCGCGAGGCTGCTCGCCCACCAGGAGCGGGACGGGCAGTGGGCCGGGGGATCCTTCTTCCCGAAGGGGTTCTTCGGCAGTGCCGAGCAGGACGAACCCGGTCAGCCCTGGGTCGCGACGACCTGGAGCCTCAATGCGCTCCGCGAATGGGGCCTGGACGCCTCCGCCCTCGCCGACACGGCAGAGAGGCTTCAGGCCAACAGCCGGTGGGACTACAACGGCCTGCCCTACTGGGACGGCGAGGTCGACGTCTGCATCAACTCCTTCACGCTCGGCAACGGCGCGTGGCTCGGCGCGGACGTCTCGAAACTCGTCGCCTGGTTCCCCGAACATCGGATGCCGGACGGCGGCTGGAACTGCGAGGCGGAGGAGGGCTCCGGTTCGACCCGCTCGTCCGTGCACTCGACGCTCAACGCCGTGCGCGGCATCCTCGACTACGAGCGCCGCACCGGTGACACGAGGATGCGCGAGGCGCGGCGCACGGGGGAGGAGTACCTGCTCGAACGCCGCCTGCTGCGCCGCCTCTCCACCGGCGAAGACGTGGTACCGGGGGTGAGGACCCTCGCCTACCCGTTCCGGCACCACTACACGGTGTTGCGCGCGACCGATCACTTCCGGCGGCTCTCGCTCCACGAAGGCGCCGCCCCCGATCCGCGGATCGCCGAGGCGGTCGAGGTCATCCGCGGCAGGCGTCGTGAGGACGGCACGTTCCTCCAGGAGGCGCGCTACCCGGGGCGGGTCTGGTTCGAGGTCGACGTGCCGATCGGAGAGCCCTCGAAGTGGGTCACGTTCTACGCCACCCGGGTGCTCGACTGGTGGGACGGGTTGAACTGAGGGAAAGGGGTGGAACCTCGATCAAATGGTGGGCGATACCGGACTCGAACCGATGACCTCTTCCGTGTGAAGGAAGCGCGCTACCAACTGCGCCAATCGCCCGCGGAGACAATCCTGCCATAACAACACGCCACTCCGGTGCGGGTTTGGCTCTGTCGCACACAATCGGATAGAGTCACTGAGCACGCAGAAATGCGGGCATGCGGATGTGGCGCAGTGGTAGCGCATCACCTTGCCAAGGTGAGGGTCGCGAGTTCGAATCTCGTCATCCGCTCGAGTGAAGTCTCACGACTGGATTCATCAAAAACGTGGGGACCCACACATGGTGGCGTGGCCGAGAGGCGAGGCAGCGGCCTGCAAAGCCGTCCACACGGGTTCAAATCCCGTCGCCACCTCCACTCACTCGATAGACAGGCACGAGAACAACCCGGGCGGTTGGCGCAGCGGTAGCGCGCTTCCCTGACACGGAAGAGGTCGCTGGTTCGATCCCAGTACCGCCCACCGAAGACAAGGCCCCGAAACAGGCGTTTCGGGGCCTTGTGCTTTGTCGGATCGAGCCGGCGCCCCGACGATCGCCGCGACCGCTTCGCGCTCGCTCCCAGGCGATCGTCCTGGTTCGATCCCAGTACCGCCCACCGAAGACAAGGCCCCGAAACACACGTTTCGGGGCCTTGTGTTTTGTCGGATCGAGTCCGCGGAAATCTCGCCGGCATCCACCTGAAACTCAGCCACGATGCCTACGCTTGCCGGAATCGGTAGCCCAGGACCTCGGTCGCCTCACCTCCCAGTGGAATGAGACTCATCATGAGCGGTCCATCCTCCGAGTCGCCCAGGCCGGTGTTCACCAGAACCCGGCCGGGAGGAGATCGGTCCAATCCGACCACGGAATACTCCGCGTTGCTCAGGACGGTGAGGGACGCCGGGCTCCTCCGCCGCCGTCGCGGCTTCTACTACCTCATGTTCGGCCTGGTCACCCTCGCCCTCGCCGGCGTCGTCAGCGGGGTGCTGCTGCTCGGGGACTCCTGGTACCAGCTACTGATGGCCGGAGCGCTCGGCATCGTCTTCACCCAGTACGCGTTCCTGGCCCACGAGGCGTCCCACCGGCAGGTCTTCGAGTCGGGGAAGGCGAACGACGTCGCGGCGAGGGCCCTCGCGAACCTCGTGGTCGGCATCAGCTACTCGTGGTGGATGACGAAGCACTCGAGGCATCATGCCAATCCGAACGTGGTCGGGAAGGATCCAGACATCGCCCGCGACACCATCTCCTTCGTCGAGGCGGATGCCGCGAAGACGCGGGGGATCGGCGCCCTGTTCACGAGACACCAGGGTTACCTCTTCTTCCCGATCCTCGTCTTCGAGGGGCTGAACCTGCACGTGCAGGGCTTCCGGACGGTGTTCGGGAGGGGCAAGGTCGAACGGCGGCGGACCGAGGCATCCATGCTCGTCCTTCGCAGCTCGCTCTATCTCGCCGTGCTCTTCGCCGTGTTGCCGCCCGGCGTGGCCGGTGCCTTCGTCGGCGTTCAGCTGGCCGTCTTCGGGGTGTACATGGGCGCCTCCTTCGCGCCCAACCACAAGGGCATGCCGATCCTGCCGCATGACGCCAAGGTGGACTTCCTCCGCCGCCAGGTGCTCACCTCGCGCAACATCCGGGGCAACTGGAGCATGGACACCCTGATGGGCGGTCTCAACCATCAGGTCGAGCACCACCTGTTCCCGAACATGCCGCGCCCGAACCTCGGCAAGGCCAGGGCGATCGCGAAGAAGTATTGCGCGGATCGAGGCATCGTCTACACGGAGACGTCGCTGACCGAGTCGTACGGGATCGTCATCCGTTACCTCAACCGGGTGGGGCTGTCGGCCGGCGGCGACCCCTTCGACTGCCCGGCGGCGACCGCGTTCGGCCGCTGATCGCGGGGCGGCGCTCAGCCCTCCGGCCTCCTCACGCGGCGGGGAGCACGTCGAGGGGAGGCGGAACGAGGCGGACGACCGGCAGGCGGTAGCCGCTCTCTTGCTCGTTCAGTGCCTCTTCGAAGGTCATGTCGTCGGCACCGGCCTGCGGCACACCGATGTGGTTCTCTGCCATTGCAGATTCCCTAATGGGCGGAGCTCGAATGCTCCGCGCGTCGGCCACGGTACGCGGAGTCCGGCCGGAACGCGAGGACTCCGGCGGATCCGGTCGCTGACACGTCTATGGGGGATGGCCCACCACGGGCCGGTCCAGGACGATGGGGAGATGGTCGCGGCCGGTGGTGAGCCTTCGATGCAGGACGCGGCCTTCGCGGCGCTCCTCGTCGAGTCCGGCCTGGTCGGCCGTGCCGATCTCGAGGAGGCGGCGGCCCTGGCGGGGAACAGCGACCGGCACGTCGACGAGATCCTGATCGAGCGCGGACTGCTCGATCCCCGGGCCCTGGTGAAGGTCGTGGCGACGGCCTGGAGACTTCCGATCGTCCCGCTCTCCCGGTCCAGGATCGACCGGGGGATCTTCTTCCGATGGTCGGCCGAGCTCTACCTGGCGGAGAACTGGATGCCCGTGCACGAGGGCAGGGAGGGGAGGGTACTGGTCGCGACGGCCAGGATTCCCGATGCCGATCGCACGGCGCGCATCGCGGCCATCCTCGCCAGTCAGGTGGAGTTCGGCGTCGCGACCTCCTCGGAAATCCGCGCCGCGGTGCTGAGGACGACGAACGAGCGACGCACCCGGCGGCGCCCCTTCGGTTTCGGCGGCCGCGGGCGATAGCAGGGTCCGGAGCCCCGCTACAGTTGAAGGACAGCCATTTCCCCTCGTAAAGGAGCACCTCAGTCGTGTCAGAATCGCCCGCCGGCAACGAGTCCGTTCTCGAGTCGATCACGGCGGCCGAGACGACCACCGGCTTCGGACTGTTCACCGACAGGGGCGTCGTCGCGATGCGGGTCAACGGCGACCTGCTCGACCTCGCCGCCACGGTGACGGCCGGACAGACGGCGGAGCCTGTCCACATCTCCTCCGCGGACGGCCTGGCCATCCTGAGGCACTCCGCGGCGCACGTCGCCGCGCAGGCGCTCCAGTCGATCAACCCGGAGGCCAGACTCGGCATCGGTCCTCCCATCGTCGACGGCTTTTATTACGACTTCGACATCGAGACCCCGCTGACCCCCGAAGATCTCAAGGCCGTCGAGAAGGCCATGGAGCGCATCATCAAGCAGGGCCAGCGTTTTGTCCGCCGGGTGGTGACCGAGGACGAGGCACGGGCCGAGATGGCGGCGGAGCCGTACAAGCTCGAGCTCATCGGTATCAAGAGCCACGTCGGCGAGGGCGCAGGGGGAACCGACGACAACGAATCGGTGGAGGTCGGCGGGACCGAGCTGACCATCTACGACAACGTCGATCCGCGGACCGGCGAGACCGTGTGGAAGGACCTCTGTCGCGGCCCGCACCTGCCCACCACCCGCCTCATCGGCAACGGCTTCGCGCTGACCCGCACCGCCGCCGCGTACTGGCGCGGGTCGGAGAAGAACAAGCAGCTCCAGCGGATCTACGGCACGGCCTGGCCGACGAAGGACGAGCTGCGCGCGTACCAGACCCGGCTGGAGGAGGCCGCCAAGCGCGACCACCGCAAGCTCGGACAGGAGCTCGACCTCTTCTCCTTCCCCGACGAGATCGGATCCGGGCTCGCGGTCTTCCACCCCAAGGGGGGGATCATCCGTGCGGAGATCGAGAACTACATGCGGCAGCGCCTCGTGGCCAACGGCTACGAGCAGGTCTATTCGCCGCACATCACCAAGGGAACGCTGTTCGAGACCAGCGGTCACCTCCAGTGGTACAAGGACGGGATGTTCCCGGCCATGCACCTGGACGAGGAGATCGACGAGGACGGCCATGTCACGCGCCAGGGCCAGGACTACTACCTCAAGCCGATGAACTGCCCGTTCCACAATCTCATCTACCGCTCCAGGGGACGGAGCTATCGCGAGCTGCCGCTGCGGTTGGCCGAGTTCGGGACGGTGTATCGCTACGAGAAGAGCGGCACCCTCTCCGGCCTGACCAGGGTGCGCGGCCTGACCCAGGACGACGCGCACATCTACGTCGCCCCTGAGGAGGTGAAGGCCGAGATCGCCAGTCAGCTGGAGTTCGTCTTCGAGACCCTGCGCGGCTACGGGCTTGCGGACTTCTATCTGGAGCTCTCCACCCGCGATCCCGCCAAGTCGGTCGGCTCGGACGAGGCGTGGGCGGATGCGACGGAGAC
>NZ_DASWPB010000162.1:0-34705 GCF_036404185.1 Lacisediminihabitans sp.
GCGCCTGCTCGACGCGATCCGCAACGCCAACGTGGTCGCCGGCGAGGCCGGCGGCATCACCCAGCACATCGGTGCGTACCAGGTGGTCACGGAGCACGAGGGCATCGAGCGCGCCATCACCTTCATCGACACACCGGGCCACGAGGCATTCACCGCCATGCGTGCCCGCGGTGCGCAGGTCACCGACATCGCGATCCTCGTCGTGGCGGCGGACGACGGCATCATGCCGCAGACCGTCGAGGCGCTGAACCACGCGCAGGCGGCGAACGTGCCGATCGTCGTGGCCGTCAACAAGATCGACAAGGAGGGGGCCAACCCCGCCAAGGTGCGCCAGCAGCTCACCGAGTTCGGTCTGGTCGCGGAGGAGTACGGCGGAGACACGATGTTCATCGACGTCTCGGCGCTCAACAAGGTCGGCATCCCCGAGCTCCTGGACGCCGTGCTGCTGACCGCGGATGCCGGGCTCGACATGCGCGCCAACCCGAACAAGGATGCCCGTGGCGTCGCCATCGAGGCGAAGCTCGACAAGGGGCGCGGCGCCGTGGCGACCGTGCTGATCCAGTCGGGAACGCTCTAGGTCGGCGACGCGATCGTCGCCGGGACGGCATACGGCCGCGTCCGTGCGATGTTCGACGAGAACGGCGCCGCCGTGCAGTTCGCGACGCCCGCCCGCCCGGTCTCGGTGCTCGGGCTCACCTCGGTTCCTCGCGCAGGCGACACCTTCCTGGTGACGGACGACGACCGCACCGCCCGGCAGATCGCCGAGAAGCGCGAGGCGGTCGAACGCAACGCGCTGCTCGCCCGCAGCCGCAAGCGGATCAGCCTGGAGGACTTCACCAAGGCCCTCGAGGACGGCAAGGTCGAGTCGCTCAACCTCATCATCAAGGGTGACGTCTCCGGTGCCGTCGAGGCGCTCGAGGAGTCGCTGCTCAAGATCGAGGTCGATGACAGCGTGCAGCTGCGCATCATCCACCGCGGTGTGGGCGCGATCACCGAGAGCGACGTCAACCTGGCCACGATCGACAACGCGATCATCATCGGGTTCAACGTCCGTCCGGACACCAAGGCTCGTGAGCGTTCCGCCCGCGAGGGTGTCGACGTGCGTTTCTACTCGGTGATCTACGCGGCCCTCGAGGACGTCGAGAACTCGCTCAAGGGAATGCTCAAGCCCGAGTTCGAAGAGGTCCAGTCCGGTGTCGCCGAGATCCGCGAGATCTTCCGCTCCTCCAAGGTCGGAAACATCGCCGGTGTCATCGTCCGCTCCGGAACGATCACGAGGAACGCCAAGGCGCGGGTCATCCGCGACGGCGTCGTGGTCGGCGACAACCTGGCCATCGAGTCGCTGCGGCGGTTCAAGGATGACGTCACCGAGGTCCGCACGGACTTCGAGGCCGGCATCGGCCTCGGTCGGTTCAACGACATCCAGATCGGCGACGAGATCGAGACGATCGAGTTGAAAGAGAAGCCGCGGGTCTGACCCGCACTCGACGGCCGGGTTCGTCATCGAACCCGGCCGTCGCCCCTCTCAAAGGAGAAACACCATGGCCGATCCGGCTCGGGCCGCCAAGATGGCGGACCGCATCAAGGTGATCGTGGCCAAGACGCTCGAGCGCGGGCTCAAGGACCCGCGCCTGGGCTTCGTCACGATCACCGACGTCAAGGTCACCGGTGACCTGCAGCACGCCTCGATCTTCTACACGGTGTACGGCACCGACGAGGAGCGCGCCGACTCGGCAGCCGCCCTGAAGTCGGCGACCGGCATGCTGCGCAGCGAGGTCGGCAAGAACATCACCGCCCGGCTCACCCCGTCGCTCGAGTTCATCGCGGACGCGGTGCCAGAGAACGCCAAGCACATCGAGGCGCTGCTCGCGGAGGCCCGCTCGCGGGACGCCGAGATCGAGGGTCTCAAGAGCTCTGCCCACTACGCCGGCGACGAGGACCCCTACGTCAAGCCGCGCGAGTTCGCGGACGACGACGAGGACTAGCGGAGGCGTCTGAGCGGTGGCCCCGCGGGTCGCTCAGCTCGGCTCGACGGTCGCCTCGCTCGGGAGCTCTCTCATCCCCAGCAGGGGCGAGAACAGAACGAAGACACAGGCCGCCGTCGAGCCGATTCCGCCGATCCAGACGGTCGCCACCACCCCGACGGCGGTGGAGAGCAGCCCGGAGACGATGCCGGCGATGGGCATGACCCCCCAGACCACAAACCGGATGGATGCGTTCATCCTGCCGAGCAGGGGCCGCGGGCAGATCCGCTGTCGGAAGGTGACCTGCGCGATGTTGTAGATCAGCACGGTGAAGCTCACCAGGAACTCGGCGATGACGAGGATGGGGACCGCCGCGTGGGGCGCGAGCGGCATGAGCCCCAACAGCAGGAGACCGAGACCCAGTCCGAGCGCGGACAACGGGATGACCGTCCCCTCGCCGATCCGGCGCGCGATCCGCGCGGAGAACAGGGCCCCGAGGAGCCCGCCGACGGCGCCGACGGACAGGGCGACTCCCCAGGCCGCCACCCCGACGTGCAGCTCGCGCAGGACGAGCACGGGAAGCATGGTCGTCGTCAGGGTGCTGAAGAAATTGCCGACGGCGGTGCACAGGACGATGCGCCGCAGAAGGGGCTCGTTGAGGACGAAGGCCATCCCCTCCCTGATCTCGGCGACCAGCGGCCGGCGCTCCGCGCGGGCCGCGCGGACCTCCTCGTCCCGGATGGTCGAGAGGACGACGAAGGAGAGCAGGTAGCTGAGCGCATCCCCGGCGATGAGGATGGCCGGCCGGACGACGGCCAGCAGGGCCCCGGAGATCGCGGGACCGCCCACCCTCGCCAGCTGCTGCGTCGTCTCCAGCCTCGAGTTCGCCTCGGCGAGGGCACCGGCCGGAACGAGCACCGGAATGTAGCTCTGATAGGCCACCTCGAAGAAGACCGTCGCGGCGCCCGCCAGGCCGGCCACGACGATGAGCTGCCAGATGTTCAGGATGCCCGCGAACCAGAGGACGGGGATGGCCAGCAGCACGATCGCCCGCGTGAGGTCGGCGAAGAGCATCACCCGCCGCTTGAGCCAGCGATCGACCCAGGCGCCGGCGGGCAGGCCGATGACCAGGAACGCCGCCGTCTCCACCGCTCCGAGCAGCCCGACCTGGAAGGAGCTGGCCGAGAGCACGCTGACCGCGAGCACCGGTATCGCCAGGTTGCTCAGCTGTGATCCGATCGCGCTGGCCGTCTGTCCGCTCCAGAGCCGGAGGAACGGGCCGTTGGCCCAGAGAGATCGTGCCGCGGTTCCGTCCGTCATCCGCCCAGTATGCCCGAGCGATTGGGAAAAGCCAATCGCTGACGGCCCGGCTAAGGTGAAGCCATGACGGACGATCCCGCGGAGGCGGAGGTCGGTGCGAACGCCGACGCCGACGCCCAGGCGCGTTCCCGCGCCCTCAGCTCGCCGCTGCGGATGAGGATCCTGCGCTACTGCCTCCACGACGCCCACTCGAATCGCGAGATCGCCGCGGAGTTCGGGCTCAATCCCGGCACCAGCCTGCATCACGTCCGTGTTCTCGTCGACACCGGCTTCCTCGTGGCCGAGCCCGCGCGCCGGGCCAGGCGGGGCGCATCCGAGATCCCGTATCGGGCGACCGGTCGTTCCTGGCGCACTCCGGTTCCGAGGATCGGACCGGTGCTGGTCGAGGCGTTCCTCGCCGACATCGAGGGTGTCGCCCCGGAGGACCTGGACATCTGGCGGCTCGGCCTGAAGCTGAACGCGGAGAGCGAACGGGAGCTGCACGACCGTTTCGGCGAGCTCCTCACGGAGTTCAAGGAGCGCGGACCGGATGCCGACGGCCGGCCGATCTCGATCATGGTCGCGATCCACCCCGAGGTGCGTAGGAGCTGAGGCCTACTTCAGCAGCCTGCTGAGCACCCGGTCGGCGAGCGGCTTGCCACCCGTCTGGCAGGTCGGACAGTACTGCAGGGTCGAGTCGGCGAAGATGACCTGGCGCACGGTGTCGCCGCAAACCGGACAGGGCTCGCCGGTGCGGCCGTGCACCCGCAGTCCGGACTTCTTCTCCCGTTTGAGCTCGGATGCGGCGAGGCCGTCCGCGCGGGCGATCGCGTCCCTCAGGGTCGCCTGCATTGTCGCGAAGAGCCGGGAGACCTCATCCGGGGCCATGGAGGCTGGCTTGAACGGGGACATCCTCGCGGCATGCAGGATCTCGTCGGAATAGGCGTTGCCGATGCCGGCGATGAGCGCCTGATTGCGCAGCACGCCCTTGATCTGCGCGCGCCCGGCGGCGGAGAGGATGCGCGCGAACGACCGTTCCGTGAAGCCCGGCTCCAGGGGATCGGGGCCGAGGCGCGCGACGCCGGGCACCTGGAGCGGGTCGGTGACGAGGTAGAGCGCAAGGCTCTTCTTGGTGCCCGCCTCCGTGATGTCGAGGCCGGATCCGCCCTCGAGGACGAGTCGCGCGGCGAGCGGCCCCTTGCCGGGACGGCCGGATGCAACGGGAGCCCCCTCGCGCCACCGGATCCAGCCGGCCCTCGCGAGATGGATCAGCAGGTGCAGGTCGCCGATGCCGATGTCGAGGAACTTGCCGTGTCTGGAGACCCCGGAGACGAATTCTCCGGCGAGGGCGGAGACGGGCGGATCGAAGGTCTTCAGCGCGGCGAAGGACACCACGTCGAGCCGTTCGACGATGCGGCCGGTCAGGCGCGCACCGAGATCGGTGACGAGAGCGTGTACTTCGGGAAGCTCTGGCACCCCACGATTATCCGCCGGACCCCCGACATCGTCGAGGGTCTCGTCAGGACGGCAGCTCGTATCCCTCGTCCGCCGATCCGACGACCAGGCCGTCCGCGACGAGGCCGGCGATGGCCCGGATCCGCTGCTCGCGGTCCGGCCAGATCCCGTCCAGCTCCACCCCGGTCACCGGCACCTCTGAGGCGCGCAATTCGGCCAGGACGAGCCCGCGCACCTGCCGGTCGGAACCCTCGAACCTCTTCTGCACGGCCCGCCGCGCGCCGACGTGGTCCGGGTAGCCTGCCAGGCGCCAGGCGCACTGCTCGGCGATCGGACAGCTCCCGCAGCGTGGGGACCTGGCGACGCAGATCACCGCACCGAGCTCCATGATCGCGGCGTTGGTCAGACGCGCCTCCTCTGGATCCTCGGGAAGCAGCGCCTCCATCGCGGGCAGATCGCGCCTCGAGGAGGGTGGTCCCGGTTCCGCCCTGCCGTCGATGGCCCTGGCGATGACCCGCCGCACGTTGGTGTCGACGACGGGATGCCGATGGCCGTAGGCGAAGGCGGCGACGGCCCGTGCGGTATAGTCCCCGACGCCAGGAAGCCTCAGCAGCTCGTCGACGTCCTCGGGAACACGGCCGCCGTGCCGCTCGGTGATGGCGACGGCCGCGGCGTGCAGGTTCAGCGCCCGCCGGGGATAGCCGAGACGATCCCACGCGCGTACGGCCTCACCGGAGGGCACCGCGGCGAGGTCGGCCGGGGTCGGCCAGCGCTCCAGCCACCATTCGAGCCGGGGGATCACCCTGGCGACGGGTGTCTGCTGCAGCATGACCTCGCTCACCAGCGTGCCCCAGGCGCTGAATCCCGGTCGCCGCCAGGGCAGGTCCCGCCCGTTCTCGGCGAACCAGTCGCCGACGGCAGGTGCGATGGTCATCTGACCACTGTAGGCATCCCCGGGCGGTTATAGGCTGGGACCATGGCCACCTGGGCACCTCAGAAGAACGACACCCTCGACGCCCTGGCGGCGGAGATCCTCAGCTTCTACGGCGTCGGCAGATCGGTGATCGCGGTCGACGGCACCTCGAACGCCGGCACCGCCGCTTTCGCCGATGGCCTCGCCGAGGCGATTGTCCGCGCCGGCCACACCGTCTTCCGTGCCTCCGAGTCCGACTTCCGGTCGCCGGAGGCGCATCCCTCCTCCGCCATCGCCTATTACGAGGGCGCCTTCGATCGCACCGGGCTGGTCGCGGGACTCGTCGAGCCGTTCCGTGCCGGCACCCCCTTCGCGCTCGCCGCGGGAGCCGAGCCGACGACGGATGCCCAGGCCGACGCTGTTCTCGTCGTTGACGGCGTGTTCCTCAACCGGCAGGAGCTCTCCGGCCTGTGGAACTACTCGATCTTCGTCGAGAAGCCGCTGGCGCCCTCGTCCGGTTCGGAGGACGGTGCGATCGAGGTCGGGGCCGACGAGGTGTACCTCGATCGGGTGCGGCCGCGCGCCGCGGCGGTGGCGATCATCGACAATCGTGACCCAGAGCATCCGCGGAGGGTGTTCGCCGACGCCTGCTAGGCGGTCAGCCGATCCTCTGCAGCACCTGCTCGGGGGAGAGGAAGTCTCCGCTGTCCTCCACCTCGTGCACCAGGGCGACGAGAGCCTCGTCGACCGGGGTCGGGACCCCCAGCTCACGGCCCGCGGCGACGACGGCGCCGTTGAGGTAGTCGATCTCGGTCGGCTGGCCGCGGCGGATGCTCTGCAGCGTCGATCCGGGATTCGGCCTCCTGCCCATCCGACGGCTCATGAGGCGCGGGACGAGCTGTCCGAGACCGGCGGGAAGCGCGGCCAGCAGCCGCAGTCTCGTGTTGCCGAGGCCCTGCATCGTCTCGAAGGTTATTCCTCTCGCGATTCCGACCCTGACGGCCTCGCGCATGCTCTCGGTCATCACCAGCCGCAGTCCGCGGTGGGAGATGACCTCCTGGGCGCTGAGACCGGTGATGGCCGGCAGGGCGTTGATGTGGTTGACAACGAGCTTGGTCCACTGCGCACCGACGAAGTTGTCGGTCGAGACCGTGGGCATGACGGGCGCGAGCAGCCGCAGGGCATAGAGGGTGGGCAGCAGTTCGCCGCCGAGGTAGGTCGCGCCGGGTGAGGTGACCGTGATCTCGCCCGGCGACAGGAAGGATGCCGCGTAGAGGGCGAGACCACCGACGACGTCGGAGCGGGGAGCCGCGCGGCCGGCGGCGCCCGGTCCCTCCAGCCCGTTCTGGATGACGACGACCGGGATGCCGGGGAGGAACGGGGCGTTGGTCAGGAGCGCGGCTTCCGCGTCTCTGGCCTTGGTGGACACGAAGGCGATATCCGGGCTCTGGCTCAGCGTCTCGCCCGCCTCCACCCTCGCGGTGTGCTCGCCCCAGGCACCGTTCAGCCGGATGCCGTCCGCCCCGATCGTCTCCAGGTGCCGGCCGCGCGCCGTGACCTCGACGGCGTGCCCCGCCCGGTCGAGAAGGGCGGCGATCGTGCCGCCGACCGCTCCAGCCCCGATGACAGCGACCCTCACCCTCGAAGCCTATCGTCCGGAGAGGGCAGAGCCTTGTCTCGTCCGACCGGAGGGGAGGAGCAACGACAGCGCGGCGGATCCCAGCAGCACAAACGCGCCGACCGTGATCGCCGGAACGGCGGCGTCGACGTATCCGGTCGGCGTCAGCTCGCCGCCCGCCCCGGTGAACACCGCCGTCAGGACGGCTATGCCGAGGGCGACCCCGATCTCCCGCAGCGTGGAATTGGTCCCGCTCGCCTTGGCCCGGTCGTCGGCGGCGATATCGGCGAGCACGGCGGTCGACGAGGGCGCGAAGACGAGCCCCATCCCGACACCGGCGAAGAGGAAGGCTCCGAGCATGTCGGTGTATCCGACATCCGCCGACATGACCCTGGCGAGCCAGAAGACCGCTATGGCCTGGAACAGGAGGCCGGTGAAGATGAGCGCCCTGGTGCCCACCCTGGGCGCGATGAGTCCCGCGAGCGGCGCGATGAGCATGGGGGCGAGCGTCCATGGCATGGTCATGATGCCCGCCTCGAGGGGCGAGTGGCCCTGGACGATCTGCAGGAACTGGATGAGGATGAAGATCGATCCGAAGATGCCGAAGCTGAAGGCGATGCCGACCACGTTGGCGATGGTGAAGCTCCTCTGCCTGAACAGCCGAAGGGGCAGCAGGGGCGCGCTGGTGTGCCTCTCCCAGAGCACGAAGGCGAGGAGGAGCACCGCCGCTCCGGTCAGGGAGCCGACCACTTCGAGGCTGTCCCAGCCCGCGGCGTTGCCGCGCACGATCGCGTAGACGAGTCCAAGCACTCCTGGTCCCGCGAGCAGCAGCCCGGTCACGTCGGCCCGCAGCCTCGCTCCCAGGCCGTTCGGGAGGGCGAGGAGCGCGAGGGGTATGCCGACGATGCCGACGGGAACGTTGATCCAGAAGATCGCCTGCCAGTTCCAACCCTCCACGACCGCTCCGCCGATGAGGGGACCGAGCGCCACCCCGAGACCGGAGATGCCGCCCCAGATGCCGATCGCGAGCGGGCGGAGTCGCTCGCCGACCGAGCCGACGAGCAGCGTGAGCGACAACGGCATGAGCGCCGCGGCCCCGATCCCCTGGATCGCGCGGGTCACGATGAGCATCCAGGGCTCCGTGCTCAGCGCGGAGAGCGCCGACGCGGCGGTGAAGACGACGATTCCGGCGACGAAGACCGTGCGCCGACCATAGCGATCGCCGAGCGCGACGGCCATGAGCATAAAGGCCGCGAAGGACAGCGTGTAGGCGTTGACAAACCACTCCAGCTCGTCGAGCCCGGCGTTCAGGTCGAGGCGGATGACGGGCAGCGCGCTGGTCATCACGAGGTTGTCGAGTGTCGCCATGAACATGGGAAGCGACGCCGCGGTGATGGCGAGCCAGACCGGGATCCTCCCGCGTGTCCTCGACCTGCGATCGACGTCCGCCTCGAGGGTGCTCATCTCTGCCTCCTTTGTTATCGACTGATTACTTAGTGTCACATTAGTTATCGACTGATACCATGTCAACATGACCGAGACGAAGACGCGGATGCACGCGGAAGACCGGCGGGAGCTCATCGTGCAGGCCGCGACCACCGTCTTCGGCGACTACGGCTACGTCGGGGCGACGACGGCGGCGGTCGCCGAAGCGGCGGGGGTGAGCCAGCCGTACGTGATCCGGATGTTCGGCACCAAGGAGCGGCTCTTCCTCGAGGTCATCGACAGTGCCCTCGACTGCCTGCTGACCGCCTTCCGGGCCGTGCTCGCGGAGGAGTCGGAGATCCCCGTCGCGAGGAGGCTCGGCATCGCCTACGTCACCCTCGCGGGCAACCGGGGTCAGCTGCTCTCCCTGATGCACGCCTTCGTGCTCGGGAAGGACCCGGTCATCGGCGAGGCGGGCAGGCGCGGGTTCATGGATGTCTACCGGTTCCTGCGTACGGAGGCCGGCTTCGATCCCGACGAGGTGCAGCGATTCCTCGCGGGTGGCATGCTGGTGAATACGATGATCGGGCTGCGAATGACGGATGACTACGACGACCCAGAGGTCCGGGAGCTGCTGCTGGCGACGTTTCCGGAGAAGCTCGACATCGTGCTCGCCCTGGCTGAGGAAGATCGGTGACCGCTGCCAGTCGCAGTGGCATCCTCCTGATCGACAAGCCGCAGGGCATCACGAGCCACGATGTCGTCGCCCGCACCCGCAAGCGGGCCGGCACCAGGAAAGTCGGCCACGCGGGCACCCTCGACCCGATGGCGACCGGCCTGCTGATCCTCGGCGTCGGCAGCTCCACCCGGCTGCTGACCTTCCTGGTCGGGCTGGACAAGGAGTATCTCGCCACCATCAGGCTGGGCGCGTCGACGACCACCGATGACGCGGAGGGCGAGACGCTGCTCTCCGCCCCAGAGGGGAGCGTCGCCGCACTCGACCGGGAGGACGTCCTCGCGGCGCTGGAACGGATGACCGGTGAGATCGACCAGGTCCCGAGCAGCGTGAGTGCCATCAAGGTCGACGGCAAGCGCGCCTACACGCTCGCGAGGGCGGGGGAGGAGGTCCGCCTCGCCTCGCGCAGGGTGACCGTCTCGGCGATCGAGGTCCTCGCCTGGCGGACGGCCGACGGTTTCCTCGACGTGGACGTGCGGGTCGAATGCTCCTCCGGCACCTACGTTCGCGCGATAGCCCGCGATCTCGGGGCGGCGCTCGGTGTCGGCGGGCACCTCACGGCCCTTCGCCGCAGCAGGATCGGACCGTTCGACCTCGCCGATGCCGCAGAGCTCGAGACCCTCGACGTCGCGGCATCGCTCCTGGCCCCGGCGGAGGTGGCCTCCAGGCTCTTCCCCGTGCTCCGGCTGAGCGCCGATCAGGCCGTCGACCTCGGCCACGGCAAACGGCTCCGCGCCGAGCGGCCGGCGGACGGCGCCGGCCCCGTCGCCGCCGTCGCGCCGGACGGCCGGCTGGTGGGGCTCGTCGAGTTCGACGACGCGGTCGCCAGACCGATCGTCAACTTCCCCGGGGACGAGGCGCAGGAGTGATCGAGTGGTTCACCTGGGCGCAGGTCGTCGTCGCTGTCCTCGCCGGTGTGCTCTGCGTGCTGATGGGGCTGCTCGGCCGCGTCCCGAACGACTACACGCTCGGTGCGACCCTGCTCGTCGAGCTGCTGCTCGTCGCCCAGCTCGTGGTCGCCATCGTCGCCCCGGCCGTCGGCAATCATCCGAGCGGGAACCTGCTCGAGTTCTACGTCTACCTGATCTCCGCTCTCCTGCTCCCGGCCGTCGGCGGATTCTGGGCGCTGATCGAGCGCAATCGGTGGAGCACCGTGATCCTCGGCGTGGTCGATCTCTCCGTGGCGGTCATGGTCTACCGGATGTATCAGATCTGGGCCCTGCAGGTGGCCTAACCTTGACCTGATGTCTACGAATACTTCTTCCCGCGCCGTCGGCGTCGGGCGTGTGCTGATCGCCGTCTACGGAATCCTTGCTCTCGCCGCGACCGGCCGCTCGGTGGTCCAGATCATCGACCGCTTCTCCGAGGCCCCGGTCGCCTTCACACTCTCCGCGCTGTCCGCCGTGGTCTACATCCTGGCGACCGTCGCGCTGCTGTCGCCAGGGCCGGTCTGGTACCGCATCGCCTGGATCACCATCGGCTTCGAGCTGCTCGGCGTCCTCGTGGTGGGGACGATGAGCCTCGCCACGCCGGCGCTCCTCGGCCTGGACAGCATCAATCCGTTCGGGCGGGAGTCCACCGTGTGGTCGGCATACGGGCTCGGGTATGTCCTGATCCCGCTCGTGCTGCCGGTGCTCGGGATGCTCTGGCTGTACCGGCGCAGACCCGCCGCCACGGAAGCGCTCTAGCGGTGCTGTTCTTCGGCTCTCTCGACGACGTGCCTGCCGACTTCGGGCCATCCGCGGTGACCATCGGCAAGTTCGACGGCCTCCACGTCGGCCATCGCCGGGTGATCGACCAGCTGAGGGCGGCCGCGGATGCGGAGGGCCTGGTCTCCACGGTCGTCACCTTCGACCGCAATCCGCTCGCCGTCCTGCACCCCGAGATCTGCCCGGTGAGCCTCTCCAGCAACGAGCAGAAGCGCGCGAGGCTCGAGAGCACGGGCATCGACGCGACCGTCATGATCGAGTTCACCCCGGAGTTCAGCAGGCTGAGCCCCGAGGACTTCGTGCACAGGGTGCTCGTGGACGGGCTGCACGCCCGGCTCGTCTACGTCGGCTCGGACTTCCGGTTCGGCCACGGGGGAGCGGGAACGGTCGACCTGCTGGTCGAGCTGGGCGCCGAGAGCGGCTACGAGGTCCGCATCATCGAACCGGTGCGCCCCGACGGCAAACGACCCATCTCGTCCACCTGGATCCGCAGCCTGCTCGCCGACGGTCTCGTCGGGGAGGCCGCAGAGCTGCTCGGGCGGCTGCCGTCCGTCCGCGGCGAGGTGGTCCGCGGCGAGCAGCGGGGCCGCGAACTCGGATATCCGACGGCCAATCTCTCTCCCTCCCTGGAGGGGTTCGTCCCCGCGGACGGCGTCTACGCCGGCTACCTGACACTCGACGGCCAGATGAAACCCGCGGCGATCTCAATCGGCAACAATCCGACCTTCGAAGGGGTCGCCGACAAGCAGGTTGAGGCCCACGTGCTGGACGAGACCATCGACCTGTACGGCAGGACGGTCGAGGTCTCCTTCGTCGAGTTCATCAGGGGCATGAGGAAGTTCCCCGACGTCCGGGAGCTCGTCGCCCAGATGAAGAGGGACGAGACCCAGATCAGGGAGATCCTCCGCCTTCCGCTCCGTCCGCCGACGACCGGTCAACCGGCCTGAGGCGGCCAGGTAGCATAAGCGGGATGCCGAACTCCCGACCCCTCAGCCTCTGGGCCGGGCGCACGATGGCGCTCCTAGGCATCCTGCTCGTCGCGCTCAACCTCCGCACCGCCGTCGCCGCGATCTCGCCGATCGTGCCGTCCATTCGGGTGGACATCCCCCTGAACTCGCTCGCGCTCGGCATCGTCGGCATGGTCCCGCCGGTCGCCTTCGCCCTCTCCGGACTCTTCGGCGCATCCCTCGCCAAGCGGCTGGGGCTGGAACGCCTGCTCGTGCTGGCGATCGTCGCCATGGTGATCGGTCACCTCCTCAGGGCGATCGCGCCGGGCTTCGTCGTGCTCCTGCTCGGCAGCGTGATCGCCCTGGTCGGCACGGGGATCGGCAACGTGCTGCTGCCTCCGCTCGTCAAGCGCTACTTCCCCGACCGGATCGGCCTGGTCAGCTCCCTGTATCTGACCGTCCTCTCGATCGGGACCGCGCTCCCCGCCGCGCTCTCGGCCCCGATCGCCGATTCGAGCGGCTGGCGCTCGTCGCTCGCGATCTGGTCGGTCGTGGCCTTCGCCAGCCTCGTCCCCTGGGCGGCCGTTCTGCTCCAGCACCGCAGGGAACTCGCCGCACTCGATGCCGAGGCCGACGAGGCGCCCGAGTTGGAGGAGCCGGAGGCCCCGCTGTCGCGCCGGATCTGGCGCTCCAGGGTGGCCTGGACGATCGCGATCGTCTTCGCCCTCTCCTCCCTCCACGCCTACGCCGCCTTCGCCTGGCTGCCGCAGATCCTCATCGACATCGCCGGTGTCCCACCCGTCGTCGCCGGCAATCTGCTCGCCCTGTTCAGCATCGTCGGCCTGCCGGCGGCGCTCATCATGCCCGTGCTGACGGTCAGGCTCAGAAACGTCGGCTGGCTCATCCAGAGCGGCATCGCGGCCTTCATCGTCGGCTACCTCGGTCTGCTGTTCGTCCCCACCGTTGCCACCTGGCTCTGGGTCGTTCTCATCGGCGCGGGTCCGCTGCTGTTCCCCGTCTGCCTGACCCTGATCAACCTGAGGACGAGGACACACGAGGGCGCCGTGGCTCTGAGCGGTTTCGCGCAGGGCATCGGCTACACGATCGCGGCGTTCGGCCCGTTGCTCGTCGGCCTGCTGCACACCGTGACCGGCGGCTGGACGGCGGCACTGGTCCTCCTGCTGGCGACGGCCATCGCCTGCATCTACACCGGTGCCAGGCTGAACAGGGTCGTGTACCTCGAGGACGAGCTGGCCGCCGTGCCGAGGGGTGTCTAGACGACCATCTCCGCGCGATGGATGAGCGCGGCCGCCCCGATGAGGGGTCCGTCGTTGGACAGGCCGCTCGGCACGATCTTCACCTTCGTCACGAAGGCGAACTGCTTGCGGCGGGCGACGGCGGTGCGCATGTGGTCGAACAGGTCGGGGGTGACGTGCGAGAAACCGCCGCCGATCGCGACGAGCTCGAGGTCGACGAGCGAGGTCGCCGAGGCGATGCCCTGTCCGATCGCCCGCCCGGAACGTTCGATGGCGGCCGCCGCGATCGGGTCGCCGTCGCGATAGCTGGCGCCGAGCTCTTCCCCCGTCGTTCCCGTCCAGCCCTGTCCGCGTGCCCAGGCGACCGTTCTGGGCCCAGAGGCGATCGCCTCGACGCATCCGATGCCGCCGCACGGGCACGGGTCGTCGAAGCCCGCGACCTCGATGTGGCCGATGTGCCCGGCGTTGCCTGTCGGGCCGGAGACGGTGTTGCCGTGCAGCACGAGGCCCCCGCCGACGCCGGTGGAGACGATCATCCCCATGACGTTGTCATAGCCGCGGCCTGCTCCGACCCAGTGCTCCGCCAGGGTGATGCACAGGCCGTCCATCCTGAGGGTCACCGGCACGTCGGGCAGCGCGGCGACGACCTGGTCGCGCAGCGGGTAGTCGCGCCAGACCGGCAGGTTGAGGGGTGAGACCCAGCCCTCGGCCTCCTCGACCGGCCCGGCGGATCCCACCCCGGCGCCGATCAGCACCGACCCCGAGGGAAGGGCGCCGAGCGTCTTGGCGATGACCTCGTCGACGGAGGCGGCGAGCTGCTGGGAGCTGCGCTGGTTGCCCGTGGGCGCGCGGAATCGACTGCTGGCGAGGACCTCGCCCTCCGGGTCGACGAGCGCGGCCTCGACCTTGGTGCCTCCGAGATCGATGGCGAGAGCGAAGCGTTCAGTCACGAGATGGTCCTTGATGCGATGAAGAGGATGACGTAATAGAAGAAGAACATGGCGACGATGCCGGCGATCGGCCAGTAGAAGCTGTAGCGCCGCAGCGAGGCGAACCAGATGAACATCGCCGTGCCGCCGAACCAGCCGACGACGGCGAGCACCTTGACCAGATTGCCGAAGACCGGATTGATGAAGCGGTCGCCCTCACCGAACATGATGAGCAGGAAGAGACCGCTGATAAGGGTCAGGATCACGCCGACGACGACGTCCAGGTATCCGAGGGCGCGGTTACGGCCCGTGCCAGGCTTCGTCGTCATGCTGACAGCCTATTGGACTCGGCAGCCCGGAATCGACGCGGCCCGGATGCCCGTGGCTCGGACAGCCCGCAGCCGCCGGTGACGTACTCTGGCCTCATGGACACAGCGACGGACGGACTCTGATGCCCGCGGGCATCGTGGTGGGAATCGTCCTCGTCGTCATCGGACTGGTCGGCGGCATCTACGGGCAGCGGCTGCGCCGCAAGGGGCGCGGACCATTCTAGTCCGAAGCGGCCGGAGCGCGCCCCCGAAAGTGTGCCTCCCTAGCGTTTAACAGCCTCCGGGGACATCATGGAGGGCGGGCGCCGTCGGTTCGCCCGAGCAGGGGAGGTCATCTCATGACTGATAAAGCTGATAAAACTGTCCTTTTTCTCGGTGACAGCATCACCGCGGGCGGCGACTGGAGCGCCTGGTTCCCCGACGTGAACACCCTCAACTTCGGTGTCCCCGGCAGCACGAGCGAAGACGTGCTGGCGAGGCTCGACACGGTGGTGGCGGCGGATCCCGACGAGATCGTCCTGCTCATCGGCACAAACGACCTTGGGCTGCGTCGAAGCGTTGAGAGTCTCGTGCGCACCGTTCAGACCATCCTCGTCGACCTCCGGCGCGAGCTGCCTGGAGCCCGGCTGCTGCTGCAGTCGATCATGCCCCGCGGCAGGGAGTTCGCCGACCGCATCCGGGAGGCCAACATCCATCTCAGGCAGTTCTCCTCGACGGTTCACGCCCAGTTCCTGGATCTCTGGCCGGCCATGGCCCTCGAGGACGGCGAGTTGAACCCGGCCTTCTCCGACGACCGGCTGCACCTGAACGAGGCCGGATACCAGGCCTGGCTCGCGGAGCTGCGACCGGGGCTGGAGCGCCTGCGCGAGGAGCCGCCGATGACGAGGCCGATGCAGGCGATCAACATCGACGAGTACGCCCGTCCCGGCTCCTGAATCGCCACGGGCCGCGGCCTCGCCCGGTGCAGGACAGAATAGGGCCATGACGTCTTATCCGACCCCCGAGTTCCGCCGCCCGGCCCTGGCCCCAGGCATTCTCGGCGCCATCGTCCTCCTGGCGGGCCTCGCGCTCCTCGACAACGCGGGAGGGTACCTGTTCATCCGTTTCGGGGTCGCGATCCTCGCCCTCATCGTGTGCGTGTTCTCCTACCAGGCGCGCGCGTGGTGGTGGGTGGTCGGTCTCGCGGCGGTCGCCGTGCTGTGGAACCCCGTGGTCCCCTTCGAGTTCCACGGGCAGCTCTGGGTGGCTCTCCAGTTCGTGGCCGCGCTCGTTTTCGTCGTCGCAGGCATCCTCGTCCGGGTGCGGAATCCCGAGGACAAGAACCGGCGTCCGGCCAGGCGCTGACGGGGCGTCGACCTCGGCTCGTGCACGGAGTACGGTTCCGGGAAAGGGAAGGGTTGTCATGACGTCACTGTGGCTGGACCGGTCCGCACCGGTCGACTCCGATCCGTTCGAGGACGAGGTCGAGTACGACCTGGCCATCGCCGGCGCCGGACTGACGGGCCTGGTCACCGGCCTGCTCTTCGCCAGGGCGGGGATGCGCGTTGTCATCCTCGAGGCCCGTGCGGTCGGCGCCGCCGCTACCGGCAACACGACGGCGAAGCTGAGCCTGTTGCAGGGCAGTCACCTCTCCGAGATGCTGCGGCACACCAGCCTCGCGACCGCCAGGGCGTACGTGGACGGCAACAGGGAGGGCCAGTCCTGGCTGCTGCGCTACTGCGAGGACCATGACGTCCCCGTGCAACGGAGAACGGCCTTCAGCTACGCGTCGACCCCCGGGGGTGTCGAACGGGTCACCGAGGAATATCGCGCGGGTCTCTCGCTCGGCCTCGACGTCACCCGCGAGGCCTCTCTGGACGTGCCGTTCCCCGCCTACGGAGCCGTCGCGCTCGTCGATCAGGCCCAGTTCGACCCCATGGCAGTCCTGCGGCAGCTCGCGGCCGACTTCCGGGGTCACGGCGGTCGCCTGGTGCAGGGGGTCAGAGTCCTCCGGGTCAGGCCGGGCAGCCCGAGCACCGTGACGACCACCCGAGGAGCCGTCTACGCCGAGAAGGTGGTGCTCGCCACCGGGACGCCGTTCATGGACAGGGGGTTGTACTTCGCCAAGCAGGAGGCGCACCGGTCCTACGCCCTGGCCTTCCGGGTCCCAGGGGCGCTGCCGGACGGCATGTATCTCTCCGTCGACTCCCCGACCAGGTCGGTGCGAACGACACCGGTCGACGGGGAAGAGCGACTGCTCGTCGGCGGCAACGGTCATCCGGTCGGACGGCACCCCTCCCCGCTGTCGCTCGTCGAGGACCTGACCCGGTGGACGCGGGAGTATTTCCCCGGCGCTGAGCGCACCCACTCGTGGTCTGCCCAGGACTATCGCCCGGCGGGGCGCGTGCCGTTCACCGGCTGGCTGCCGCGCAGCAGGGGGCACGTCTTCTTCGCCAGCGGCTACGACAAGTGGGGGATGACCAATGCCGTCGCCTCGAGCCTGACCCTCGCGGCCGACATCCTCGGCGGCAACCTTCCCTGGGCGAGGAAGCTGCACCGCAGGGTGACCACCCCCGCGGACGTCGGTTCCTTCCTCGGGGCGAACGCGGCGGTCGGCGTCGCGGCGGTCAGGGGATACCTCGGCGCGTGGTCAACGCCCAGGCCGTCGTCGGCGCCCGCGGAGGGACACGGGCTCGTCAGCCACGATCGGCTCAGGCCCGTGGGGCTCTCCACGGCCGACGGTGTGAGCTGCACCGTCTCGGCGATGTGCCCGCACCTCGGCGGGGTGCTCGCCTGGAACGACGCGGAACTGTCCTGGGACTGTCCCCTGCACGGCTCGCGATTCTCCGCGGAGGGGCGCCTGCTCGACGGGCCGGCCACGCGCGACCTGCGTCGGCTGGCCTAGACGGAGCAGCTCCAACCGGGCACGCCGCTCGCGCCCAGCCTGCGGCGCTAAAATGTCGGGCAGCTTAGTGGTCCGTCCGAGCGCGTCGTCGGCGGACCGGGCTCGAGAGATTGGGCCAGGATCATGACCGATATGCATCAGCCGGCCGTCGCCGTGCCGACGTCCCCCCTGTTCGCCCGCACCGATCTGGTGCCGAGCAAGGGAAGGCTCGCCGTCGTCAACACGCGACTGACCCCCGCGGAGGCCACGGCCGAGGACCTCCTGTTCCTCCGCGGGGTGCTCGATGCGGCGTCCATCGACTTCCTGCTCGTCCGCGGTGACGACAACCGACCGGTGATCGCCGTCGACAGGAGGCAGCGCAAGGCCCTCCGTGCCGCCCTCGCGGTGGCCTGCGCCGAGGAGCCCTTCTACGCCAAGCCGGCGGACGGCTCGGACGGGGCGACCGTCCTGCTCGCCGACGGGCGTCTCGCCGCGGAGAAGGGTGTGCGCGCGTTTGTGCTGTTCCGCCCGCGGATCACCCTCGACGGAGCGCTGCGGTACGGCGCGCGCTTCGGGGTGCGGGTCGAGCTCTGGGACTACGAGCCGGAACTCATCACGGCGCCGTCCCCGAACTCGCTCATGCGGATGGTGCTGCCTCGCACCGAGGCCGTCGAGGACACCGTCGAGCTCCACGGCCTCAGCTGGCCCACCCTGAAGGGGATGTTCGATCCGCAGGCGCGGGACATCGACTTCGACGTCGACATCGTCTTCTCCTGGGTGGATGGCGCCGCGATCGAATGGCAGCGCGCCAGGGCCCGTCGCATGGAGAGCTACGTCGTCGGCGAGGGCGACGACTCCCAGGCCAGGTTCCGTCAGCTCGACGAGCTCAAGTACGCGCTGCGCTCCGTGTATCTCTTCGCACCCTGGGTGCGCAACGTCTACATCGTCACCGACTCGCCCCGGCCGTCCTGGCTGACCGACCATCCCAGGATCACCATCGTTCCCAGCGAGGATTTCTTCTCCGACCCCTCGGTGCTGCCGACTCACAACTCCCACGCCGTCGAGAGCCAGCTGCGGAACATCCCGGGGCTCAGCGAGCACTTCCTCTACTCCAACGACGACATGTTCTTCGGGCGGCCCGTGGATCCGGAGCTGTTCTTCTCTCCCGGCGGGGTGACCAAGTTCATCGAGGCGGACATCCGCATCGGGATGGGGGAGAGCAACCTCGAGCGAAGCGGCTTCGAGAACGCGGCGAGAGTCAACCGTCGTCTGCTCAAAGAGCGCTTCGGGCGCACGATCACCCGTCATCTCGAGCACGCGGCCGTGCCGCTGCGCAGGTCGGTGCTCGAGGATCTCGAGGCGGAGTTCCCGGAGGAGTTCGCCCGCACGCAGGCGAGCACCTTCCGTGCGGCCACGGACATCTCCGTCACCAACTCGCTCTATCACTACTACGCGTGGCTCACCGGGCGGGCCGTGCGGCAGACCGATGCGCGGGTGCGTTATGTGGACACGACCATGCGCTCCGGCCTCACCGACATGAAGAAGCTGCTCTCACGACGGAACGTCGACATGTTCTGCCTCAACGACGGCAGCTTCCCCGAGCTGACCATGGAGGAGCGCGCCGTCGCGGTGCGTTCCTTCCTGGAGTCCTACTTCCCGATCGCGGCGCCGTGGGAGACCGCGGAGAGCCGGGCGGAGACGGATGCCTCGGCCACGGAGCGTCTCGCCGGCGGAATCGAGTGGAACGCGGGCCAGGGTCGCTGAGGACGCCGGCATCCCCTGGCGGTCACGGTTCGTCCGGTCAGGGCTCGCGGGGGCCGTCGCCCTCTCGCGCCTCCGGATCGTCGGCGTCGACCTCGACCCGCTCCTCCGGATCGATCGTCGTCGGCGCATCCAGTTCCGGCTCGTCGTCGAGGTCCACCTCGCGCTCGCCGTCGGGGTCGATCGGGCGCCACTCGGCGTCATGATCGGATTCGTGAGCCATCTCTTCTGCCCTCCATCGATCGATCGGAAGCGCCCTTCCGGCGCTATTCCATCCTCGTCGGCCGGTGACGGCGGATCAAGGCCTCGTCATCCGGCGCGAGCCGTCAGACGGTGGCCAGCTCCCTCGTCGGCGGATGCAGCTCGTCGTCCGGGGTCATGGGTGCGGTGGCACTGAGCGGGATGACGACCCCGTTCTCGGCGAGGATGGCGGCGGTCTCCTGAGCCGTGACGTAGGAGACCGGCGCGTACTGCCCGATCGGCACGACGGAGTGGAGCACCGTGGTGTCGTAGACGTGGACGAGGTTGAACGACTGGGCGCCGTCCCGCCCGCGTGTCCCGCCAACGGGGACGTTGAGGTCCTGTGTGTAGCAGGTGGCCGAGGCGACGGAGACGGGGATGCCGGCGAAGGTCGCGGTCGTGGAGTAGTGGAGGTGGCCGGCGATGATGCTGCGCACGTCGGAGCCGCGGAGGACCTCCGCCAGGCCGCCCTGATCGCGCAACTCGACGAGGATGGCGAGGTCGAGCACACTCGGCACCGGCGGATGGTGCATGGCGAGGATGGTGCCGTGCGGGGCGGGGATGGACAGCTCCTCGGCGAGCCAGTCGAGCTGGGCTCCGGTGACCTCGCCGTAGTGGTGCCCTGGGACGGTGGAGTCGAGGGCGATGATGCGCAGGCCGTTCAGCCAGTGCACCCGATCGATGGGGGCGGGCGTCGGATGCTGGCCGAGCAGCTCCTGCCTGAAGGAGCCGCGATCGTCGTGGTTGCCCATGACCCAGATCACCTCTGCGCCCATCCTCGCCGCGACCGGTTCGACGATCGCGCGGAGCTTGGCATAGGCCTCGGGGGAGCCGCGATCGGCGAGATCGCCGGTGAAGACCATCGCCTCCGGGTGTGCCCCTGACGACTCGAGCTCGGTGAACAGGGAGCGCAGATGCGACTCGCTGTCGACGGAACCGTACAGCGGATCGTCCCCCTCCACGAAATGGGTGTCGCTGAAATGGAGGATGAAATGGTCGGGACGAGGAAACTGGGCCGTATAACCGGGCATTGGTCAATCACACCACTCCAAGCTGGCCGCAGGGTGAACAGCAGGCGGCGATCCGTGTATCGCTCTCGGCGATGTCTGCGTGCGGGAAGGGCCGATTCGGCATAAACTGTCTGCAGCACCCGCCCAGCCCGTTCATCGTCTCGACCTCGGTATCCAGTACTCCTCGATACCGGGATGCTCGACCCAAGGCTGGTCGTTTCGGCACCGAGAACCGGGTTCCTCGACGGACGAGGGACATGGCCGTGGTCGTTCCGGTGCTGAGGGAAGCGGTCCCGCCGAAAATTCGGGGCCGGTCAATAGCAGTGCCAGAAGATTCGGGAGAAGCATGGCTCGGTCCGGCCAAGGACAATCGGGGCAGGGTAGGGCGCCTGCGCGCAAGCAGTCGTCCGCGCGCAAGCCGGCCCAGCGCCAATCGCCGCGCCGTTCGCGGGGCACCGACGATGCCGGGGTGATCCCGGTGCTCGCCCGTGCCGTGCGCGAGGTCGAGGCAGCCGCGGAGCGCGGCAAGGTGGGACCGAGCAATCGCACCAAGTTCCAGGTGATCGCACTGCTCATGCGCGAGGAACGGGCCAGGGCGAAGGCCGACAGGGAGATCACCGAGCCGGAACGGATCGAGCTGCTCAAGCGCCTCGACGGCGTGGCGACCATTCTCGCCAAGACGGCGGCACGGGACACCTCGCTGATCCAGCTGCTCGCCGAGGAGACGGCGGTGACGGATGCGGCGCGCACCCTGAGAAGGGACATGCTCATCGCCGCGGGGGTCGAGCTCTCGCCGGACGAGCTCATCATCGTCAAGGAGCCGGAACCTGTCCCCGCCTCCGCCGAGCGGCAGGTGGTCCCCCAGTCGGTGATCGCCAGGCAGCTGTCGAATCCGTTTCTCGCCCCCGACTTCAGCCAGGTCGCCAGAGCGAAGCCGGTCGCCAGGCGTCTGGCCAACTGGGAACTGCTCGAACCGCTGTTCCGAGCCTTCGAATACGGTTCGGGCGGCAACGTCGCCAGCATGGAGCTCCCGGAGCCGACGGCGGCGGACCGCAGGGTCCCTGACGGACTCGAGCTGTTCACCCATCAGGCGGAGTTCGTCGCGAGCGCGAGGGAGGGCCACCGGAGCTATCTGCTCGCCGATGAGCCTGGACTCGGCAAGACCGCGCAGGCGCTTCTCGCCGCGCAGGTCACCAACTCCTACCCGCTGCTCGTCGTCGTGCCCAACGTCGTCAAGATGAACTGGGCCCGCGAGGTCGAGCTGTGGACTCCGCACAGGACGGCCACGGTCATCCAGGGCTCCGGCGAGAACCTGGATGCCTTCGCCGACGTCGTCATCGTCAACTACGACGTGCTCGACCGGCACGTCGGCTGGCTCGGGACACTCGGTTTCAAGGGCATGGTCGTCGACGAGGCGCACTTCATCAAGAACCGGGAGTCGCAGCGCTCCAAACACGTGCTCGCCCTCGCCCAGAGCATCCGCGCCAGGTCGCCCAGGGCGCTCATGATCGCGCTGACCGGCACACCGCTCATCAACACCATCGAGGACTTCCGGGCGATCTGGCAGTTCCTCGGCTGGATCGACGGCGAGAAGCCGACCGCCGAGCTGATGGAGCGGCTGGAGGACAACGGCCTCACGCCGGCGGACTTCGGCTTCTTCGCCGAGGCGAGACAGACCGTGATCGACATGGGCATCGTGCGGCGCAAGAAGATCGACGTCGCCTCTGACCTGCCGAGCAAGCGCATCGCCGACCTTCCCGTCGAGCTGGACGACGACATCGGGCGCTCAATCAGGCAGGCGGAGCACGAGCTCGGCATCCGCCTGTTGTCCAGGTACCGGGCGCTGCTCAACGCCCGCTCGGAGGCCCCGGACATCCCGCATCCCGAGCTGGTGCGTCTGGTCGCCAGGGCGGAGCTGGAGGAGTCGAAGGCCGCCAAGACCGGAGAGAACGTCTTCACGATGGTGCGCAAGATCGGCCAGGCGAAGGCCGTGCTGGCCGCCGACTACACCGCGCAGCTGGCCCGTTCCGTCGGCAAGGTGGTGTTCTTTGCCAAGCACATCGACGTCATGGATGCCGCGGAGGAGACGCTCGCCAAGCGCGGGCTCAGGACCGTCTCGATCAGGGGCGACCAGTCGGCCACGTTCCGCCAGTCGCAGGTCGACGCCTTCAACAACGATCCGGAGGTCTCCGTCGTGGTTGCCTCGCTGACCGCGGCAGGGGTCGGGCTGAATCTGCAGGCCGCATCGAACGTCGTGCTCGCCGAGCTCAGCTGGACCAGCGCGGAGCAGACCCAGGCGATCGACCGTGTGCACCGCATCGGACAGGCCGAGCCGGTCACGGCCTGGCGCATCATCGCCTCGCAGACCATCGACGCCAAGATCGCGGAGCTCATCGACAGCAAGGCCGGTCTTGCCGCCCGTGCCCTCGACGGCGACGATTCCGAGATCGCCGCGGAGTCGAGCGTGCAGCTCGACGCCCTTGTCCACCTGCTCGAGCGGGCGATCGAGGAGGGTTAGCCGGAGCGATCGGGTCAGTCGCCCGGCGTGCGCTCGATGAGCCGGGCGATGGCGTCGACCGGGATGGACAACCAGTCCGGCCGGTTGCGGACCTCGTACACCGCCTCGTAGAGGGCCTTGTCGATCTCGAAGGCGTCGAGCAGGGCGTCGTGGGACCGTGGATCGCGGCCGGAGCCCGCGGCGTAGCCGTCGAGGAAGGCCTGGCGGCACACGGATGCCCACTCCGTCGCCGCGCCGGGTCCGCCAGAGGTGCTGGAGCGGGCGGCGTAGTCGAAGGATCGCAGCATCCCCGCGACGTCCCGCAGCGGGATGTCGAGCGCGGAGCGTTCCCGCATCGGCCGGAGCGGTTCGCCCTCGAAGTCCAGCACGACCCATCCCCGGTCGGGGACGGCAAGTACCTGGCCGAGGTGGAAGTCGCCGTGGATGCGTTGCAGCGCGGGCCACGGGCTGGTCTGTGCCCTGAGGTAGACGTCCTGCAGCGCCTCCCGATGGCGGAGGAGGGACGGCACCTCCGCGGCGGCGAGCTCGAAGCGCTGCCGCATGGTCGCGATGACGGTGGCGATGTCGGCCGGGGTCGTCGCCCTGGAGGGCAGCACCCTGGCGAGGGTCGCGTGCATCGCGGCGGTGGTCTCGCCGAGCGACCTGGCTCGCTCGCCGAAGTCCTCACCGGTCTCGACCGCGTGCAGGGCGACCCGCCAGGCGTCCTCCACCCCCGGCAGGAACTCCTCGGCGAAGGCGAGGTGTCCGGTGGCGAGCCCGTGCAGCTTGCCGGTATCCCGCCACTGGCCGGTGACGTGCCCGACGGAGCGCGGGGCCACCGTCGAGCCGGCTGCGCCGAGTGCCGCGGTGATCACCACGTCGGGGTTCTCCCCGTCGTGCAGGGCCCGGAAGACCTTGCAGATGACGGGGAAGGCCTGGCCGCCGCCGGCGTCTGCCATCGTGTAGACGATCGAGGTATTGGACTGCTCGCCGCCGAGGACGTGGGAGGAGACCATCCTGACGCCCTCTCGCGGGCGATCACGATGGCCCCTGGCGACGATGCGGTCCCCGCCGGCACGCACCTCGCCCTCCTCGAGGATCAGCTCGAGCAGGGTTCGCGCGTAGGCCGGGTCGTGCGGGCCGTCGTAGACCCATCGCCTCCGGTCGCCGTCGCCGATGACCGCGACGAGGGAAGACTCCGCGCCCTCCAGCGGGGCCGTCCGCTCGGTGAGCGGCACCTGATAGAGCTGGGGGTGCTCCGCGCCGTCGAGCACCAGCTGCAGGCGCACGAGGACCCCATCGGGCGTCTCGGCGAGGAGGAACGCCCCCAGGGACTCGAATCGGGGGGTCCTGGACTTGCCCGCGTACCAGCGCTGGCCGGTCATCCAGGCGCCGAGGTACCCGGGCATCTCGTCGACCGGATGCCCGCCCATGACCACCTCGTCCACGATCGCCTCCAGCGGTGAGCGACACCGGTCGCCCGTTGCAACGATACGGGAGCGAACCGCGCCCGGTCACCCCTTGACAGGGAAGGGGACCGCTGCCGGATCGCGCTGCCTGCCTCGCCTCGTCGGCGTCCACGACGCATCCAGCTCCCGCGACGATAATGGCCGGATGATCTCCCGCAGCATCGCCCTGGAACTCCAGCAGTCGGGTGTCCGGTGGTCGCCGGCCTCCGGCGACGCCTTCGTCATCAACCGGGAGGGCTTCGAGGGGGACGTCTTCGTCGTCAGCGACATGACGATCGAGTCCCATGAGTTCGAGACCGGCACGATCCTGGGCTTCAACGGGACGACGGAATGGGCGCTCGACTCCGTTGCCCTCGAGCAGGCGCTCTGGCTGCCGCACGAACATCAGTTGCGCGAGCTTCTCCGCGGCGCGTTCCGCTCGTTGACGCGAACCGGCAGCGGTTTCCGGGTCGAGTTCGTCGTCGCGGGCCGGGACACCTTCGTGGAGGAGGCCGACGCGAGCGACGCCTACGCGACCGCCGTCCTCGCGCTGGTCCGCGCGGCCGTCTAGCCCGCCCACCCCGCCGTCCGGCGGCCGCCCGCCAGCGGGCCGGCGCCCACGCCGGCACCCGGCCGCCGCCGCCCTGCCCTGTGATCGCCTGTCACGAAGTGTCGGCTGAACGCCGGCGGCGAGCAGTTCGTGACAGGCGATCACGGGGCCGGCGGCCGCTGCCGGGGCCGGCAGCGGCCGCTGTGGCGGTGGCAGCAGAGGGCAGGGCGCAGAGGGGGCGGCGGGGCGGCGGCCGTCTAGCCGAGCTCGAGCAGGTAGGAGTTGATTCCGGCGGACAGCTCAGCGTCGACGGGGAACTCCTCGCCGTCGAGCTCCCTCACCGGCGCGGCCAGCCGCACGCTCGACACCAGCCAGATCGCCTCCGCCCGGCGCAGCTCGGCGGGTCTCACCTGCGCATACCCGGTCTCGAAGCCGCGCCCCTCCGCGTAGCGGAAGATGCTCGCCTGGGTCGTGCCGTCGAGGATGCCCAGGCCGGTGCCGGGGGTCAACAGCCGGTTGCCGAGACGGTAGAGCACCGTCGAGGTCGGCCCCTCGAGCACAAAGCCGTCGCTCGAGACGAAGATGACGTCATCGGCCCCCCGGCTCGCCGCCTCCCGGAGCACCGATCGGTTGACCGCATAGCTGAGCGTCTTCGCCCCCGCGAGCAGCCACGGCGAGGTCCGTTCCACATCGTGACGGTAGCCGCGGTCGAGAGTGATGACACGGATGCCCTCCCTGCGCACCCCGCCGTAGTCGGGGGAGCGGCTCGCGTGCACCCAGCCGGTCGGACGCCCGTCTCCCTCCACTCCGCGGGTCATCACGGTCTTCACCGAGGCCTCCTCGACGGATCCGAGTTCCTCGATCGCCGCCAGGATGGCCGAGCGCCAGGCCTCGACGTCCGGTGCGGGCAGGGCGAGCTTGGCCGCGGACGCCGCGAACCGTCTCAGATGGTGGTCGAGCGCCATCGGCCTGCCGTGCACGACGCTGATGGTCTCGAAGATGCCGTCTCCGCGGGTGAGGCCGAGATCCAGGGGGCGGACGAGCGGGGCGGCCGGGTCGGCCGCCTCGAAGGGCCGTGCGCCCTGGATGTGCGGCGGGGCATCCGCGGATGGCTGGTTGAGGACGACGAGAACCTGTTCTGGCATGCTCCCATTCTGCTGCTCGCGGGCGCAGGCAGGCTCAGCCGGCGAGCGCCTCCTCGAAGGCGGTCAGCGCCGCGGGACCGAACAGCACAAAACGCACCAACTCGAGGGTTCCGACGGGCTCCTTCTCCGCGACCTCCCGCACCGTCGTGACGGCGATGCGCGCCGCGTCGTCCATCGGCCATCCGTAGACGCCCGCGGAGATCGCCGGGAAGGCGACGCTCCTGGCGCCGAGCTCTGCGGCCAGACGAATCGACCGGCGGTACGCGCTCGCGAGCAGGCCGCTGCGGTCGGCATCGCGCGTGTACACGGGGCCGACGGTGTGGATCACCCACCTGGCCTGGAGCCTGCCCGCCGTCGTCGCGACGGCCTCGCCGGTGGGAAGGCCGTCCGGGTAGCGGGTCGATCGCAGCAGCCTGCACTCCTCCAGGATCCGCGGGCCGCCGGCACGATGGATCGCCCCGTCGACACCCCCTCCGCCGAGCAGCGAGTTGTTCGCCGCGTTGACGATGGCATCGACCCTCTCCCGGGTGATGTCACCCCGCACCGCCTCGATCCGGATCATGCCACGACTGTACGCCGGGCTCAGCGGTCGCTCGTGTAGACGCCCCAGTCGTCGACCCGCCAGTCGATCCAGCCGTTGACCCGTTGCAGGCTCACGGTGACGTCGTATGGTCCCCTGGCGCCGTCTCTCGCGGAGCAGCTGAACCGCTGGCCGATGAGGGTGGGCGGGGCCTGCGGGCAGCTCACGTCGAGCTTGACCCCCATGATCGCGGCGTCGGTGACGATCGAGCGCTCGGCCTCGGCCCTGAAGGTCGACGGCAGGGCCGAGATCAGCAGCCCGGGGACGGCCAGCACGGAGCTGAACTGCAGGAGTCCGAGCACCACCCAGACGACGAGCGGGGTCACTCCGGCGCCGCCGACCCGGCTGAGGGCGATCGCGCGGGCGATGAGGTAGACCGGCGCGCTGAGAAGGGCAATCGCCCAGTGGGCGGGATGCGCGTGGCCGGCCCGTCCCAGCCGCGCCGTGTCCAGCGCCGCGAGGCCGACCACGGCCAGGTACGGCACCACCCAGACGATGGCCAGGACCGTCGGCCCCATGAGCGCGGGAAAGGCGAAGAGCAGGAGCAGCCCAATTCCCAGCTGCAGGAGGGGCATTCCGGCGATGATCCAGACCGGCACCGTGTGCACGGGGAGGGGGAGGACCCTCCCACCGCGGCGGAGTCGTCGTCCGGCCCGTCGGTGGCCGGCTGACGTCCTCATCTGCTCCTCCGGCACGCTTCGTGTCCACTCGTCGTCGTTCAGGGCCAGATTACTTCGCTGCCGGTGGCTCGGACCTCCTCGAGGCCTGCGTGTCAGCCCGTGGCCGACTCTCAGCGCGAATTAGGGCGGCGGGATTACCGTAGCCGCATGCGTGAGATATCCCGGGACCCGCGCCCGCCCGCCCCCGGTCGTGGCGCCCGTGGTGTGCTGCAGCGGGTTCCCGTGTGGGTGTGGCGCGGCCTCATGGCCCAGCTGGAACCGCGCGAGCTCGCCCGTCTCAACGTCGATCCGATCACCTCCGTCGACTACACGACGGACATCGACTTCGTCGGCGACGGCATCCGCGAGCACCGCCTCGACGTCATGGCGCCCCGGCCCGCGGAGGGGTTCTCCGCGGACGGGCTTCCCGTCTACGTGTACTTCCACGGCGGCGGCTGGACCTCCGGGGACAAGGGTGCGCTCACCAAGTACTGCGCCAGCCAGGCGGCCTCTGGCATCATCGTCGTCAACGCGAACTATCGCAAGGCGACCGGCTTCCGGATGTCCGACATGATCGACGACGCCAACGCCGTCCTCGCGTGGGTGAGGGACAACATCGGCTCCCACGGCGGGGACCCGACCAGGATCGTCCTCGGCGGAGACTCAGCCGGCGGTCAGATCGCCGCGCTCTACCAGGCCGCCGTCCTGCGTCCGGCGCTCGCCGAGCACTACGGCCTGGAGCCGGCGATCCCACCAGCCAGCCTCCGCGGCCTGGTCCAGCACTGCAGCGCCGTCGACTTCTCGGTGATCTTCGAGCGGGGGTTCATCCTCAGCCGTAACTTCGTCAGGATGCTGCTGCCGCATCGCGGCCGGGGCGTCTCGCTCCGCCGTGCCGCCCGCTTCCTCTCGCCCATCGAATGGGTGGACAGGGGGGATCCGCCCGTGTTCCTCACCACCTCGGAGCGCGACTACTTCTACCGGGCGAACCTCAACTACGTGGCCAGACTGCGCGAGCGCGGGGTGCCGGTCGACACGCTCATCTACGAACGCTCCTCGCGCAACACGGAGCACACCTGGCAGCAGAATGCGGCCTTCCCCGAATCCCAGGAGGTGTATCGCCGGCTGCAGGAGTTCATCGGCCGGGTCGCGGGCCATGCACGATTGGCCGCGGCGGGACGGTAGATTGTTGAGGTGAAATCCCGAGCCGGCAGGAACGACGACAGAGCGCGTTCCCATCTCGGCGACTTCGGGTCCTCCGTCATCGACGAAGCGGCGATCCACGATGCGGCGCTTCCCGACATCGACTGGACGGTCCTCCCCGCCGGAGCCGTCGCCTCCACCTTCGTCGCACCCAGCGGTCCGATCGCCATGATCTCCCTGGGCGACCCGGCGGGACAAAGGGTGCTTCTCGTGCCAGGGGTGACCGGCTCGAAGGAGGACTTCATCCTCATGATGCCGGAGCTGGCCGAGGCCGGGTTCTATGTGCAGAGCTACGACCTGGCGGGCCAGTACGAGTCCCGCCTCGCCGGGCCGGAGAACCTGCCGGTCCCGCGCGAGCACTACGACTATGAGCTCTTCGTCGGAGACATGCTCGCCATCCTCGCCGACGGATCGGCGCCCGTTCACGTGCTCGGATACTCCTTCGCCGGCACGGTAGCTCAGATGAGCTTTCAGCGTCATCCGGAGCTCTTCGCGAGTCTCACCCTGCTCAGCTGCCCACCGCAGCCGGGTCAGGGCTTCAGGGGGGTCAGCCGGATCGGGCCGTTCACCGGGCTGGCGACCGGTCCCATCGGGGCCGCCTTGATGATCTGGGGCCTTCGTCGCAACCTGACCCGGGTGCCGCCCGGCCGACTGGCGTTCGTCAAGCACAGGCTGACCGTGACCAGGGTCGCCGCCGTCGAGGACATCATCGGGCTCATGAAGCGGTCACCGGACGTGCGTGCGGAGCTGCGGGACTCCGACATCCCCAAGCTCGTGGCGGTGGGGGAGCACGACCTCTGGCCGCTTCACCTGCACAGCGCATTCGCGACCGAGATCGGTGCGAGGCTCGCGGTCTATCGCACCGGGCACAGCCCGTGCGAGACGGCTCCGCACCAGCTCAACCGCGACCTGCTCGAGCTCTTCTCGCGGGCGTCCTAGGCGACGAGCCCGCCGGCCGCCTCCTCGAGGCGCGCCTCTGCCCAGTCCCGGCGCTCTTTGCGCCGGGCGAGCGGCGGGATCTGCTTGAAGTCGAGCGCCAGCGTCGTATACGCCCAGCCGAGTCTCCGTCCGATCGTCGAGAAGGAGGCGAACGGCCGCGCGGAGACCTCCACCCTCAGCTGCTCGTCGTAGAGGACGTCCATGTCCGGCTCGAGGTGGTAGCTGAGGTCGAGGTCGTCGTGCACCTCGCGGATCGTGCGATTGACGGAACCGCGCAGACGCCGCCACATCTCGGCGGTGATCGCCATGTTCGAGCCGAACAGCGGGGGATGGCCGAGCAGGAACTCCATCGACCAGAAGAAACCGCCGATGTAGAGCTCTCTGCCGACCCAGCGGATGAACTGGTTCGCGCCGTAGAAGATGCCGGGGCCGGTCACGGCGGTCAGGCCGTTCTGTCGCTGCATGATGTTCTCGATCCGGGCGAGCCAGTCCGGAGCGGGCCGGGAGTCGGCGTCCAGGCGCGCCAGGATGTCGCCGTGGGCGGCGTCGAATCCGGCAGCCGTCGCCGGGAAGATGCCCCTGAGGGGTTCGAAGACCACCCTGGCCCCCGCCGCGCGGGCGACACGAGCCGTGTCATCGGTGCTCGCATTGTCGACGACGACGATCTCGTCAGCGGGCCGTGTCTGTGCCGCCAGAGCGGCCAGGCACTCGCGGAGCATGTCGGCGTCGTTCAGCGCAGGGATCACGACTGAAATGTGTGTCATTGTTGAAAAACTCTACGCCAGAGCCACCGTCTGCCCGGTTCGGGCGGTCGGCTTAAGCTCCAGTTTGCCTCTCGTTCATCATCCTGTAAGACTTGGGCCCCCGTGGACATCTGGCTCATGGTCGCGCTGGTTATCGCGTTGGCCCTCTTCTTCGACTTCACCAACGGCTTTCACGACACCGCCAACGCCATGGCAACTCCCATAGCGACCGGTGCTCTGAAGCCCAAGGTGGCCGTCACCATTGCTGCAACGTTGAATCTCGTCGGAGCATTCCTGTCCACGGAGGTCGCGAGGACGATCTCCGGTGGCCTCATCAGGGAGGGCAGCAACGGCGTCCGCATCACCCCGGTCATGATCTTCGCCGGCCTCATCGGGGCCATCCTGTGGAATCTGGTCAGCTGGCTGTTCGGCCTGCCGTCCAGCTCCAGTCACGCCCTCTTCGGCGGCTTGATCGGCGCCGCCGTCGTCGGGGCCGGGTTCGGGTCCATCGACCTCTCCGTCCTGCTCTCGAAGATCGTCCTCCCCGCCGTGCTCGCACCGGTCACCGCGGGGCTGGTCGCCTTCCTCGCCACCCGGATCGCCTACACCACGACGAAGAAGAAGCAGCGGGGCGGCTTCCGATACGGCCAGATGTTCACCTCCTCGCTCGTGGCGCTCGCTCACGGCACCAACGACGCCCAGAAGACGATGGGCGTCGTCACGCTCACCCTCATCGCCGCGGGATTCCAGCCCGCCGGCTCCGGCCCGGAGGTCTGGGTGATCGTGGTCTGCGCCCTCGCCATCGCGCTCGGCACCTACACGGGCGGCTGGCGCATCATCCGCACCCTCGGAACGGGGCTCACCGAGATCGAGCCGGGCCAGGGCTTCGCCGCGGAGGCCGCGACGGCGGCGAGCATCCTCGCCTCCACTCACCTGGGCTTCGCGTTGTCGACCACCCAGGTCGCCTCCGGATCCGTGATCGGAACGGGCATCGGCCGCAAGGGGGCGTCCGTTCGGTGGCGCACCGCGGGGCACATCGGCATCGGCTGGCTGATCACGATCCCCGCGGCCGGCCTCGTTGGCGCGCTCGCGTCGTGGATCGCGCTCGCGGGCGTCGCCGGGGTGGTCGTGGATGCGGTGGCCGCCTTCGTCGCGATCGTCGGCATCTTCCTCTACTCGAGACGGTCGGGAGCCGCCGCGCGCGCCGTGGCGGTCGAGCCGACCGCGCTCGTCCGCCCCAAACGACGCAAACGGGCCAGGGTGGACGGAGGCGGATCGTGATCGACTGGCTGAGCTTCCTCGTGGTCCTCGTGGTCTCGATCGTCGGCGCGTGCACCGTCGTCTTCCTCTTCGCCCTCGGCCTGCGTCTCGTCGCCGTTCCCGGCGGCTGGCGCAGGCCGCTCGGGGTGGCCTCCTTCGTCGTCTGCGGGGCGGCCGTCCTCTGGGCGGTGTACCTGGTCGTCCCGGCCTTTCACGGCTGAGGCGGGTCAGCCGATGAGCGCCCGGACGTTGAACAGCGCGTCCGCCGCCGCGGCGACGGTGAGCGAGGGAAAGGCCGCCGCGGCGTCCGTTCCCGTCGACTGCGCGCCCAGGACGAGCGTGTACGTGGGGCCGACGAGCAGCAGCACCGAGTCGAGGTGGGAGGTCGGGCCGTCGTTCGCCTTCGAGGTCTGCAGCACAGAGTCGATGGCCGTCGCGCGGGGATCGGCGATGGTGGTCTTCTCCGCTCGGAGGGTTCCGAGCTGATCGGAGCTCAACGGGCTCACCGTCGCCAGCACAAGCAGCTGGTCGGTGTTGTCGGCGCTCGTGAAGGCGCACGAACGCTGCCCGGAGCTGCCCTCGTCCAGAGAGGTCGACGAGGTCTCGTCATAGCTCAGACCGGTGGCGACGGGGCCGAGGACGTTCGCGACGTCGTCGCAGGAGGGCAGTCGGGCCGCCGCAGCGGCGATCTCGGGATCGGCGGAGGCGCTTGCGCTCGCCGTCGGCGTTGGCGCGGCCTGGGACGTGCATCCTGCCGTCCCCCCGACGACGACGAGCGCCACCGACACGGCGAGGAGGACGGTGCGAAGCTGCATACACCGACCATAACAACCGACTCTGAGGCCCCGAGTAGAGTCGATGAGGTGACCGGCCATCCGTGAGACCGGACGATGGAGCCAGCGCAGTGAACATCGAGACGCCCCTTTTTCCCGCATGGGGGGAGAAGGCATCGGAGCCGACGAGGACGGAGCGGGACTCGCTGGGCTCGATGGAGATCCCGGCGGCCGCATACTGGGGCATCCACACCGGCAGGGCGCTGGTCAATTTCCCGATCTCCCGGCGTCCCATCTCGATCTACCCCGACCTGGTCGTGGCCCTCGCCAGGGTCAAGCAGGCCGCGGCCATGGCGAATCGCGAGCTCGGCGCGCTCGATCCCGCGAAGGCGGAGGTGATCGGCCGCGTCTGCGAGGAGATCGTGGCAGGTGGCCTGCACGAGCAGTTCGTGGTGGGCGTGATCCAGGGCGGCGCCGGAACCTCGACCAACATGAACGCCAACGAGGTCATCGCCAACAGGGGGCTCGAACTGCTCGGCCGGCCATTCGGGGGCTACGAACACCTGCACCCGATCGACGACGTCAACCGCAGCCAGAGCACCAACGACGTCTATCCCACGGCGATCAAGCTCGCCATGGTGTTCGGGGTGCGCCGCCTGATCGAGGAGCAGCGCCGCCTCGTCGACTCCTTCTCCGCGAAGGGCCGGGAGTTCGCCGAGGTGCTCAAGGTCGGGCGCACTCAGCTGCAGGACGCGGTCCCGATGACCCTCGGTCAGGAGTTCACCGGCTTCGCGCACACCCTCGAGGAGGACATCGAGCGCCTGGGCGAGACCATTCCCTGGCTCACCGAGATCAACCTGGGGGCCACGGCGATCGGCACGGGCATCACGGCCGATCCGCGGTACGCGGAGGCCGTGCGCCGCCACCTCTCCGCTCTCACGGGCATCCGGATGCTCACCGCCCCCGACCTCGTGGAGGCGACCTCCGACGCGGGGGTGTTCATGACCCTCAGCGGGACGCTCAAGCGGGCCGCCGTCAAGCTCTCGAAGATCTGCAACGACCTGAGGCTGCTCTCCAGCGGCCCGCAGGCCGGCCTCGGCGAGATCACCCTGCCGCCGCGTCAGGCGGGGTCGAGCATCATGCCTGGCAAGGTCAATCCGGTGATCCCGGAGGTGGTCAACCAGGTGGCCTTCAGCGTGATCGGGGCGGATGCGACGGTGACGGCGGCCGCGGAGGCCGGCCAGCTCCAGCTCAACGCCTTCGAACCCGTCATCGCCCACAGCGTCCTCCAGTCGGTCATGTGGCTGACCAACGGCTGCATGACGCTGCGGCTGAACTGCGTCGACGGGATCCGCGCGAACGTCTCCCGGCTGGCCAGCCAGGTCGAGGCCTCGGTCGGGGTGGTGACCGCACTCACCCCGTACATCGGCTACGCAGCGTCCGCAGCCCTCGCCCATACCGCCCTGACGACGAACTCCTCGATCGCCGATCTCGTCGTCGCCGCCGGTCTCCTGAGCCGCGAGGAGGCGGTGCGACTGCTGTCTCCCGGGCGGCTGAGCGGCCTGGTCCCCATCACAGCGGCGATCACGGTCGTCGCCGACGATCCGGACAACGGAAAACGGACCCCGGCCGGTGGCGATAATCTGGCCTCATGACCACTGCTGGCAACGACGGAGACAAACGATCCGGGGTGACCGTCGTGGGAAGCGCCAACATCGATGCCGTCTTCACGGTGGAGTGCATCCCCCTGCCCGGCGAGACCCTGATCGCCGAGTCCACGGCGCGGTTTCCGGGCGGCAAGGGGCTCAACCAGGCGGTGGCCGCGGCCCGCGCCGGCGCACCGACCAGCCTCCTCGGGGCGATCGGCGCCGACGGCGACCTGCTGATCGAGGCGATGACCGAGGCGGGTGTCCGCGGCGAGCTGATCCGGCGCGTCCAGGGGCCGAGCGGTCAGGCGTTCATCGTCGTGGACGCGTCCGGCGAGAACACCATCATCGTCTCCTCCGGGGCCAACGCGACGGTCACCGACCTACGTCGGAACGAGATCGCCGCCATCTCCTCGAACGGCGTCCTGCTCATGCAGCTCGAGCTCCCGCTCGGACTGATCGCCCTGGCTGCGGCTCAGGCCCGCTCCGCAGGCACGACCGTGATCCTCAATGCCGCCCCCGCTCGGCCGCTTCCCGGCTCCCTGCTGGCGGACACGGACATCCTCGTGGTCAACGAGCACGAGGCGTGCCTCATCGCCGATCGCCCCGACCTGACGACCGCATCCGCCCTCCTCGCAGGCCTCGTCGACCGTCTGATCGTCACGCTCGGCGAGAACGGCTCCGTGGTCTACCTGGCGGGGGAGGAGCTGGCGCGGGTGCCGGCGCGCCGAGTGCCCGTCGTGGACACGACGGGTGCGGGCGATGTCTTCTGCGGCGCCCTCGCTTCGGCGATCGCAGGGGGCGACGACCT